>NZ_JBHZCY010000127.1:0-26948 GCF_042786665.1 Kitasatospora sp. NPDC059146
GCCTGGGGCAGGGCGCGGGCCGGGTGAGAGCGGGAGCCGCTGTTCCGAGGGACGGGGTGAGCGCGCGATGTGGAGGGGTGGGCGGGCGGCGGGTGAGGTGGGAGGAGGAGGGTGGGGGGCGGGGGGGAGGGGGCGGGCCCCCGGAGTGTCGACGGAGCGAAGCCCCGAAAGCCCCCCACGAAATACCACCGGACCCAGCCCGCGAACCGGGCACAATGGCCTAGTGACGGTGGCCCGTCCGGCGTCGGGGGGCCAGGGGATTGGAGGCCCGGGTGAGCGATCTTCCGCGCAAGGCAGTGACCCGAACGGCACGGCTCGCCGCCCTGCCGCTGGGCATAGCCGGTCGCGCCACGCTCGGACTGGGCAGGCGCATCGGCGGCCGGTCCGCCGAGGTGGTGACGGCCGAGCTCCAGCAGGCCACCGCCGACCAGCTGTTCAAGGTGCTGGGCGAGCTCAAGGGCGGGGCGATGAAGTTCGGGCAGGTGCTGTCCGTCTTCGAGGCCGCGCTGCCCGAGGAGGTCGCCGGTCCGTACCGGGCGGCGCTCACCAAGCTGCAGGACGCCGCTCCCCCGATGCCCGCCGCCAAGGTGCACACCGCCCTGGCCGAGCGGCTCGGGGAGGGCTGGCGCGAGCTGTTCCTGGAGTTCGACGACCGTCCGGCGGCGGCCGCCTCGATCGGCCAGGTGCACCGCGCGGTCTGGCACGACGGCAGACGGGTCGCCGTCAAGGTGCAGTACCCGGGTGCGGGCGAGGCCCTGCTCGCCGATCTTTCCCAGCTGTCCCGGGTGGCCTGGCTGCTCGGCCCGCTGATCCCCGGGCTGGACATCAAGCCGCTGATCACCGAGCTGCGCGAGCGCGTCTCGGAGGAGCTGGACTACGAGCTGGAGGCCCAGGCCCAGCGTCGGCACGCCGAGGAGTTCGCGGGTGACCCGGACATCGTGGTGCCGGTCGTGGTGGCGCAGGCCGACCAGGTGCTGATCACCGAGTGGATGGATGGCACTCCGCTGTCCGAGGTGATCGCGAACGGCACCCAGGAGGAGCGCGACCGCGCCGGGCAGCTGCTGGCCCGGTTCCTGTTCGCGGGCCCGTCACGGACGGGGCTGCTGCACGCGGACCCGCACCCGGGCAATTTCCGGCTGTTGAAGGACGACGGCCCGATCGGGGGCTGGCGGCTGGGCGTGCTGGACTTCGGCACCGTGGACCGTGTGCCGGGCGGGCTGCCCGCGCCGATCGGGGCCTCGCTGCGGATGGCCCTGGACGGCGACGCGGCGGGCGTGCTGACGATGCTGCGCGAGGAGGGCTTCGTGAAGCCCTCGATCGAGCTGGACCCGGACGCGGTGCTGGACTACCTGCTGCCGATCATCGAGCCGGCGGCGGTGGACAGCTTCCACTTCACCCGGGTCTGGATGCGGGCCCAGGCGGCCCGGATCGCCGATCCGCGCTCGCCCGCCTACAACCTGGGCAAGCAGCTGAACCTGCCGCCCTCGTACCTGCTGATCCACCGGGTGACGCTGAGCACCATCGGGGTGCTGTGCCAGCTGGGCGCCAAGGCGCCGTTCCGCGCCGAGATGCTGGAGTGGCTGCCCGAGTTCTCCGGTGAGCGCCCCGCGAAGCCCGCCGGGGCGGGCGGCCCGGCCGAGCACGCGAAGCGCACCGCGTCCGCCCCGCCCGGCAAGCCCACCAAGTCCGCGAAGCCGCCCAAGGCCGCCAAGCCCGCCCGCGACTGAGCCGACCCCCCGAGGGCGGGCGCCGCGCACAAGCACAACGGCCGCAGGCCGCTCCCCGTTACGGGGGGCGGCCTGCGGCACGACGGGGGTCAATCGGATCGGCGGCGAACCGCCTGTGCCGGCGCTACATCAGCGCGACGGCGAGCGCCTTGCGGGCGCGCAGCGAGGCCCGCTCGGCCCGCTGCCGGAGCTTGCGGGCCCGGACGACCCGGCTGACGAGGCGTTGTTCCTCGGCCTCGTGGAGCCTGTCTTGCATATGGGCACGGGCCAGGGATTCATGCAGGAGTTGCATTTCGAGGGTCCTGTTCTGGATCTGAAGTTCGGTGGTCTGCTCAGCGCGGACGGTCGGATCGATGGCGGCGGGGGTCATGTGGTGGTCCTGCTCGTGGTGCGTGCTCGGAAATGGGACGGTGCGGGCTGCTGCGTCGGCCTTGGCGGCGGCGATCCGTACGGACCGGCGGAGGGCGCTGTCCAGCGGGGGCTGCTCTCCCCGGCGGACTGCCCTGGCGTCGTGGGCGGGGTTCACGCCATGACCTCGGTCTTGCGCGGACGCCCACGCGGCCGCTTGCGGGCCACGACGACACCCTGGACGAACAGTTCGCCGCCCCAGACGCCCCACGGCTCGCGCCGCTCCAGGGCGCCCGCGAGGCAGGCCTCCTTCACCGGGCAGGTGCCGCAGAGGGACTTCGCGTACTCGACGTCGGCGGGCGTCTCGGCGAAGAAGACCTCGGGGTCGAAGGCGCGGCAGGGGATGGGGAAACCGAGCGCCTCGGCCTGCTCGATCGAGTTGAGCTGCATGAACGGAACCTCCGGAGGGTCGGCCTGGTCGGCCTTGGTGATCTGGCTTGTCGGCGGTACGGACGGGATGGGCGGCGTGATGACCGTGGACACTGTGGGCGTCTTCCTCGTCTTCTCAGTGGTTCCGGCCCAGGGAACTGGTGGTGCTGGGCCGGAGGCCCCGGAGGGCCTGGGTGGTCTTGCGTACCGGACAAAACAGAAGGGCCGCGGATCCCGGTGTGACGGGTTCCGCGGCCCTGGAGGTGCCGACCTGAGGCTGACTCAGGTTCGTTCTCTCCAGGGTTCAGGCCCGCGGAAGGCCCGCATCCGGACGGCCTCGGCGCCGATAAAGGCGGCCTTGGCCTGGTTGATCTGCTGCTCGTTCTGCTTCTGGGCGTTTCCGGCACCGACGGCCTGCGCATAGTCGCCATGCATCGCGGCGATTACGACTGACTTCGGTGCCTGGAGCGGTCGCTGGTCGCACTCGGGGCGCGACGTGCCGACCTGCGCCCAGCCACGGGACAGACCGGTCTCGACGACGATGCCTTCGACACTCCTGCCGCCCGTGGGGCACAGATCAGTGTGTCCAAGACCACTGACAGCGGAGGCGACGGAGACACCGGTGGTGTCGAGACCCAGACCGGTTCCACCGAGCTCGGCGAGCGCCCGCAGACGGGCGGCACGCAGGGAGGCAGCGACAACGGTCTGGCCAGTCATTTTGGTGATCATGATGTTTCCCACTGTCTTCGCCTCCTCTCGGCGTCTCGCGGAGCCTGGTTTCCCTGGCTCCGAATGTTCGGATGTCTGTCTCGGTGAAGCTGGTGAAGCGTGAAGCGGGTGAAGCTGTGTGGCGTGGGGAATCGGCACAGGTCTCACCCCGTGCGACCGCGTCCCCTTGACCGCTCCGGCAGGCTATTGCGCTCCCGGTATGCCGCGCAAACTATTTTTCACGCGAGTTCACGCGGCGCCATCGACGGCGCGGTCCGCGCGACGTTCCGCGGCGGTTGCGAAGTCCCCCGAGCAGTCCCCTGGACCGCGCCCGTGCCGGCTCACGCCGGATCGACCGGACCGTCGTCCTCGACGCCGTCCGAATCCTCCTCGGGCTCCTCCCCCGCACACAACGAGAGCACGGCGGCCCCGTACTTGTCCAGCTTCATGGCGCCGACCCCCGAGATCAGGGCCAGTTCCTGCCGGTTCGCGGGCACGTCCTCGGCGATCGCCATCAGCGTCGCGTCGGTGAACACCACGTACGCCGGGACGCCCTGCCCCTTGGCCTGCGCGGCCCGCCAGTCGCGCAGGCGTTCGTAGAGCGCCTCGTCCATCGTGGACGGGCAGTCCTCGCAGCGGCGCAGCTTGCGTTCGACGGCGTCGGTGAGCGCCTTGTCGCAGACCCGGCACTTGACCGGGCCGCGGACCCGCCGGGCGGCGGAGCGCTCGCCGGGCTCGACGCCCCCCCGCCCGCCCCGCGCGCCGGTGCGCGCGCCCGGGGCGGTGGAGCCGGGGCGCAGCCCGTCCATGAAGCGGCTGGGCTTGCGGGAGGCACGGCCGCCCGGGGAGCGGGAGAGGGCCCAGGAGAGGCTGAGGTGCTTGCGGGCGCGGGTGACGCCGACGTAGAGGAGGCGGCGTTCCTCCTCGATCTGTTCGTCGGTCTTGGCGTAGATGATCGGCAGGGTGCCCTCGGTGAGGCCGACGAGGAAGACGGCGTCCCATTCGAGGCCCTTGGCGGCGTGCAGGGAGGCGAGGGTGACGCCTTCGACGGCCGGGGCGTGCTGGGCGGCGGCGCGGGCGTCGAGTTCGGCGACGTAGGCGGCGAGGTCGGTGTCCAGGCCTTCGGCGGTGCGGGTGCGCTCGAACTCCTCGGCGAGCCGGACGAGGGCGGCGAGGGACTCCCAGCGGTCGCGGACGGCGCCGGAGCCGGCGGGCGGTTCGGGGGTGAAGCCGCGGCTGGCGAGGACGGCGCGGACCTGGCCGGCCAGGTCGGGGGCGCCGGCGGTGAGGGGGTCGGCGGCGGCGCGGGCGGCGCCGCGCAGCAGGACGCCGGCGTCGCGGACCTCGGGGCGCTCGAAGAAGCGTTCGGCGCCCTTGAGCTGGTACGGGACGCCGAGGTCGGCGAGGGCCTGCTCGTAGACCTCGGACTGGCCGTTGGTGCGGAACAGGACGGCGATCTCGCTGGCGCGCACGCCGGCGGCGATGAGGTCCTTGATCCGGCGGGCGGTGGTCTCGGCCTCGGTGGGTTCGTCCTCGTACTCGGTGTAGACGGGTTCGGGGCCGGCCTCGCGCTGGGAGACGAGTTCGAGGCGGTGGCGGGCGGCCTCGCCGCGGGCCTGGGAGAGCAGTCCGTTGGCGAGGTGGACGACCTGGGGGGTGGAGCGGTAGTCGCGGACGAGTTTGACGACGGTGGCCTCGGGGTGGCGGCCGCGGAAGTTGAGCAGGTAGTCGGGGGTGGCGCCGGTGAAGGAGTAGATGGTCTGGCTGGCGTCGCCGACGACGCACAGGCTGGCGCCGCCGCCGTCGCCGGTCCACCGGTCGAGCAGGCGCTGCTGGAGCGGGGAGACGTCCTGGTACTCGTCGACGGTGAAGTGCCGGTACTGGCTGCGGACCTGGTCGGCGATGTCGGGCCGGTCCTCCAGGATGGCGGCGGTGAGGAGCAGGACGTCCTCGAAGTCGATGTTGCCGCGGCGGGTCTTGGTCTCCTCGTAGACGCGGTAGACCTGGGCGGTCTCGGCCGGGTCGCGGGGGGCTTCGCGGCCGGACTTGGCGACGGCGGCGGGGTAGTCCTCGGGGGCGGTCTGGGTGACCTTGGCCCATTCGATCTCGGCGGTGAGGTCGCGCAGTTCGGTGCGCTGGACGCGCAGTCCGCAGCGGCCGGCGGCCTCGGCGACGAGCTGGACCTTGCGTTCGAGCAGCTGGGGCACCGGGCCGCCGACGGCGCGGGGCCAGAAGTACTGGAGCTGGCGCAGGGCGGCGGCGTGGAAGGTGCGGGCCTGGACGCCGTCGGCGCCGAGCTGGCGCAGTCGGCCGCGCATCTCGCCGGCGGCGCGGGCGGTGAAGGTGACGGCGAGGACCTGCTGGGGCTGGTAGACGCCGCTGCGCACGCCGTAGGCGATCCGGTGGGTGATGGCGCGGGTCTTGCCGGTGCCGGCGCCGGCGAGGACGCAGACGGGGCCGTGCAGGGCGGTGGCGACGGCGCGCTGTTCGGGGTCGAGCCCGGCGAGGACGGCGTCGGGGCCCGTGGCGGTGCCGGGGTCGGCCCAGGGGGAGCCGTGGGGGCCGTCGTAGGGGCTGCCGCTCAAGAGGTCTTCCTGCATGCGTTCCATCCTCTCAGCCCGCTGGGACAACGGGGGCGGGGTTGTCCACAGGCCCGGTGCGATCGCAGGATGATCGCTCTGCTCCGTGCGTCCTGGGGCCGGAATGACTGCCACCCGGTGGACGTTGCGGCTGTCAGAACGTACGAACCCCTCTTTCGAAGGAGCCCCCTCGATGTCCGGCAGCGTGACGATGTACAGCACGACCTGGTGTGGTTACTGCAACCGGCTCAAGAGCCAGCTGGACCGCGAGGGCATCGGCTACACCGAGATCAACATCGAGGAGGACCCGGCGTCGGCGACGTTCGTCGAGTCGGTGAACGGCGGCAACCAGACGGTGCCGACGGTGCTGGTGCAGCCGGTGGGCGGCGGGGAGCAGGTCGTGATGACGAACCCGAGCCTGATCCAGGTCAAGAAGGCCCTCGCGGCCTGACCCGCCACGGTCCGCCCGGGTCCGCCGGGATCCGCCCCGGTCCACTCTGGGTCGCCGGGTCCGCCGGGGTCGGCGCGCGTCACTGCGCGTCGGCCCGGGCGGGGTCGACGGGGGCGGCGGGGGCGGGCAGGCTGGTGCGCGCGCCGAGGTCGCCGATGCCGTAGACGAGTCGGCTGCGGTCGGCGGAGTAGCGGGTCTCGATGACCCGGACGGGGCCGCGCCGGTCGTAGGTGACGCGGGTCTGGACCATCAGCGGGACGCCGGGGCCGCCCTGGAACCACTGGGCCTCCTCGGGGCCGGGCATCCGGGCGACGAGGTGGTCGACGGCGCCGATCTCGGTGCGGCCGAGGGTGGCGAGGACGGCTTCGTCGCCGCCTTCGACGGGGTCGGGTTCCATCAGCGGGGTGCCGGCGGCGAGTCCGGCCCGGTAGTGGCTCTCCTCGATGGAGTACGGCTCGCGGTCGAGCAGGCGCAGCTGGCGGCGGACGACGATGGCCTCGCCGGGGCGCAGTCCGAGGCGTTCGGCGATGTCGACGCGGGCCCGGACGATCATCATCTCGAAGTCGGTGCTGAGTTCGCGCCCGGCTTCGGCGGCCTCGCCGAGGTAGACGGTGGAGGGGGCGGCGAGGCAGTCGCGCGGTGCGGGGGTCAGGGTGGGGCCGTAGGCGCGGTGGTCGAGCACGGGGTGTTCGCGCAGGTAGGTGCCCTTGCCCTGGAGGCGGACCAGCCGGCCTTCGTTGACCAGGACGTCGACGGCGAGGCGGACGGTGTTGCGGGCGACGCCGTACTGGCGTTCCAGTTCGCTCTCGACCGGGAGGGCGGCGGCGGCGGTGAACTCGCCTTCGGCGATCCGGCGGCGCAGGTCGGCGGCGAGGCGCTGGTATTTGGGGGATTGGGCGGAGCCCCGGGGGATTGTCACCCGAGTGAATGTAGCGAGCGCGGTGACGCGGTTTCAGCCGTTTCCGGCAATGTCGTCCGCGCGGGTTGACGGTGGGGGCGCCGGAGTGCCCCGCGGTAGCAGAACTGGCCCGTCCGGTTACGAACAGACGATCGTGGCGGGTTCGGGAAGAGCTCGAAAAGGAAATAGGGGGCGCGCGGCAAGAGCCACGCGCCCCCTTCTCCTCGGGCGTCCCGGAAATCCGTACCGGATGACCGGATCGCCCGATGACCGGACGACGGGATAGCCGGATGACGGGACAACCGGACGACCGGACGGCCGAATACCGGGACTACCAGCGCGCCGCCGAGGGCAGCGGCTCGCCGTACCAGAGCTCGACCAGGTGGCGGGCGATCGAGATGCCGGAGGGCGGCAGGATCTCCCCGGCCTCCATCCCGGCCCGCAGTTCCTCGCGGGAGAACCAGCGCGCCTCGGCCAGTTCCTCGCCGTCCACGGTGATCTCGGTGCCGCCGGGCAGCGCCTTGCCGGTGAAGCCGAGCATCAGACTGGACGGGAACGGCCAGGGCTGGCTGGCGACGTAGCGGACCTCGCCGACCCGCACCCCCGCCTCCTCGTGCACCTCGCGGGCGACCGCCTGCTCGATCGACTCCCCCGGCTCGACGAACCCGGCCAGCGTGGACCAGCGGCCCTCCGGCCAGAGCGCCTGGCGGCCGAGCAGGCAGCGGTCCTGCTCGTCGGTGATCACCATGATCACCGCCGGGTCGGTGCGCGGGTAGTGCTCGGCCGCGCAGGAGGTGCAGCGCCGCACGTGCCCGGCGCCCGCCTTCTCGGTGGGGTGGCCGCAGCGCGAGCAGAAGCTGTGCAGCCGGTGCCAGTGCTCCAGGGCGACGGCGTGCACCAGCAGCCCGGAGTCCCGGTCGGACAGCATCGCGCCGACCTCGCGCAGCCCGGCGGGGCGGGCGTCGCCGTCCAGCCGGCCGGGCAGGCTCTCGCCGGCCAGCGCGAAGTACGAGACGCCGTCCCGGTCGGTGCCGAGGAAGTAGCGGTCCCCGGTCTGCGGCGCCTCGAAGGAGGGCAGCAGGACGAGTTCGGTGCCCTCGGCGGTGTCCACGACGAAGGCCTCGCCGCCGGCGATCGGCAGCACCCGGGTGGCGGGGTGGCTCCAGGCCGCGGCCAGCCAGGGCTCGTCGAACCGGTGCTCGGCGGCCCGCTCCACCCCGGCCCTGGCCAGGGCCAGGGCTCGCGGGCGCTCGGTCTCAGGCTCGGTGCTCACGTCGTTCCATCCCCACGTGGTGAATCATCCGGATGAGTGATCTGACTGCTGTTCCGCGGGCGCGGCGGCTCACGCGCCGGGCCGGAAGTTCTCGGCCAGGTCGCCCCACAGGTAGGCGGCGGTCTCGACGCCCTTGGCCAGCAGGTCCAGCTCGACCTTCTCGTTGACCGAGTGCCAGCCGTCCGAGGGCACCGAGATGCCGAGGAACAGCACCGGTGCGCCCAGCACGTCCTGGAGGTCGGCGGCGGGGCCGGAGCCGCCCTCGCGGGTGAAGAGGATCTTCTGCCCGAAGGCGCGGCCCATCGCGCGGACGGTGGACTGCAGCGCCGGGTGGTCCAGCGGGGTCAGGCAGGGCCGGGTCGCGCCGGGGAAGACCAGCTCGTACCGGATGCCCTCGGGGACCTGCTCGGCGACCCAGGACCGGACGGCCTCGCGGACCTTCTCCACCTCCTGCCCGGCGACCAGCCGGAAGGACAGCTTGAGGTGCGCCGAGGACGGCACGATGGTCTTGCCGCCGGGGCCGGTGTAGCCGCCCCAGATGCCGTTGACCTCGGCGGTGGGCCGGGCCCAGACCCGCTCCAGGGTGGAGTACCCGGCCTCGCCGCGGGTGCCGTACGACTTGGCGACGCGCAGCCACTGCGCCTCGTCGAAGGGCAGTTCGGCGAACAGCTCGCGCTCTCGCTCGGTCAGCTCGACGACCCCGTCGTAGAAGCCCGGGATCGCGACCTTCCGGTCGGCGTCGTGCAGGGCGGCGGTCAGCTCGGCCGCGACCTCGGCCGGGTTGGGCACGGCGCCGCCGAAGGAGCCGGAGTGGATGTCGGTGTCCGGGCCGTACAGGTCGAGCTGGGCGTCGGCGAGGCCGCGCATGCCGGTGCAGACGGTCGGGGTGGTCTCGGACCACATCCCGGTGTCGGAGATGACCACCACGTCGGCGGCCAGCCGGCCGGCCTCGCGCCGGACCAGGTCGGCGAAGTGCGGCGAGCCGGACTCCTCCTCGCCCTCGATCAGCAGCTTGAGGTTGACGGCCGGCGCGGTGCGGCCGGTGGCGGCCAGGTGGGCGCGCACGCCCAGGGTGTGGAAGAACACCTGGCCCTTGTCGTCGGCGGCGCCGCGCGCGTACAGCCGGTTGCCGACCACGGTCGGGGTGAACGGCTCGGTGTCCCAGCCGTCCTCCTTCGCCGCGGGCTGCACGTCGTGGTGCCCGTAGACCAGGACGGTCGGCGCGGACGGGTCCCCGGACGGCCACTCGGCGAACACGGCCGGCAGCCCGTCGGTCTCCCACACCTCGGCCACCGGGAAGCCGGTCCCGCGCAGCTTAGCGGCCAGCCAGTCCGCGGAGCGGCGCACGTCGCCGGCGCGCTCCGGGTCGGCGGAGACGGAGGGGATCGCCAGCCACTCGGAGAGGTCGGCGAGGAAGGCGGCCTGGTGCTGGTCGATGTAGGAGCGGACGGCGCTGTCCGGGGTACTCGTCATACCGACGACTGTAGTTCGCCCGTGCGGGTGCCCGCCCCGGCCCTCCGGGTGCCGGACGCCGTCGGGCCTGTAACCTCCGTCACCCCCGCCGCCGGGAGGGGCGACGGGGGTGGCGGTCGGGGGCGGCCGGGGCCGGGCGCGGCGATCGGGGCGGCCTCGACCGGGCGCGGCCCCACCCGGGCGGCGGGCCTCAGCCGGTGCGGCGCAGCAGCGAGATCCGCGAGCGGGTGAGCAGCGCGGCCAGGCCGGCCGCGAGCAGCGGCAGCACCACGACGGTGGTGCCGATGGTGGCCCAGGGGAAGACCACGGCCCCCTTGTTGGCGAGCTCCTCCGGGCTGATCCCGGGGTAGCCGGCCGCGAGTCCCTGGACCTTGCGCAGGGCGACGGCCGGGACGACGCCGCTGATGACGCCGAGCAGGGTGCCCATGGCAGCGATCACTCCGCACTGGAAGCCGGACAGCGTGCGCCGGATGCGCGGTTCGGCGCCGACCGCTGCGAGGGTGGTCAGGTCGCGCTGGGAGTCGGCGGCGGCCAGTCCGGTGGCGATGCCGGCGGCGCCGAGGGCGACGAGGGCGGCGAAGCCGGCCAGGCCGAGGCCGACGAGTCCGGCCTTGGACTGGTAGCCGCGTTCGACGTCGAGCACGGTGCGGTCGGTGAGCTTGGCGAGTGCGCCGTCGGCCTTCTGCTGGTCGCCGTCGGAGGGTGCGGCCGCGGGGAGCCAGACCGAGCCGGCCGGCCTGGTGCTGAAACCGAGGCGGGTGGCGGTGTCCGGGGTGATGACGATCTGGCCGGGGGCCGGCAGTACGGAGGGGGCGAGGACGGCGTCGACCTCGGTCTCGGTCTCCTTGGGCTTGGGGGCGGAGCCGTCGGCGCTCGCGGCGACCGGTTCGGTGTACCGCAGGGCGACCTTGCCGTCCTTGTAGTAGCGCGGGTCGAAGACCACGGCCTTGCCGGCGGCGAGGGCCTGAACGGCCGCCGGGTCGGTGACGCCGTAGAGGTTGCGCAGCAGGGTGGCGTCGCCGGCGGCGAGGTCGCCGTACTGGCTGCCGCCGCGTTCGTGGATCTGGCAGCGCGGGTCGGTGTTCATCACCCGCTTGATCTCGTCCGGTCCGGCCGGGCTGTCGCGGTCGAAGACCGGGCAGCGTCGCTCCTTGGGCGGCATGACCTGGATGTAGCCGCAGTAGGAGCCGGACTGGCAGTCGCCCTTGAGGTCGACGTGGGAGACGTCGGCGCGCGGGCCGAGGCCGGGGATGGAGCGTTCCACGGTGTCGCGCATCTGCGGGAGCAGCTTGGCCTCGGTGGTGTTGCCGAAGCCGCTGTTGAGGATGACGGCGCCGGCCGGGCCGGCGGCGGCGTACTCGCGGCGGTACTGCTCGTCGTAGCTGGCGAGGAAGACGTTGACGGCGACGGAGCCGGCGACGGCGGCCATCACGGCGGCGACGGCGGGTGCGGTGCGGCCGCGGTGGCGGACGGAGTCGCGCAGGGCGAGCCGGGGGCCGAGCGAGAGCCAGCGGCCGAGCTTGCCGAACAGGCCGACCAGGTACGGGGTGAGGGCGACCATGCCGAGTTCGGCGATGAGCGAGCCGCCGAGGACGGCGAGGGTGCGGCTGGAGAAGCCGCTGGTCGCGCCGACCAGGGCGAGGGCGGCGCCGCCGGCGAGCATCAGCAGGCCGAGCAGGGCCAGTTTGCGGCTGGGGGGCTTGAGCGAGTCGCGGCCGGTGAGCGCGGAGACGACGTCCTGCCGGGAGGCCTGGACGGCGGGCACGATGGCGGCGAGCAGTCCGGTGACCAGGCCGACCAGGAGGACGCCGAGCAGGTCGAGCGGCTGGAGGTTGAAGTGGCCGAAGCGGGCGCCGGAGTACTCCTCGGCCTGGGTGCGCAGCAGGGCGACCAGGCCGATGCCGAGGCCGAGGCCGACGGCGGCGCCGGTGAGGCCGAGGACGATGCCGCCGCCGAGGACGACCGCGCGGACGTTGGCGCGGTCACCGCCCGCGGCCGCGAGCAGCCCGAGCTGCCGGCGCGAGCGTCGGGCCCCGACGGCGAAGGCGGGGCCCGCGAGGAGGACGATCTCCAGCAGGGCCATGCCGACGACGGTGCCGAGGATGACGACGGAGGTGCGGTCGAGCAGGGCGGTGCCGCTGGCGCCGCGGATCCGGTCCAGCTCGGTGTAGTAGGGCACCTGGGCGCGCGGGGGCGGGTCGAGCACGACGGTGCGGGAGGCCACGAGGAAGCCGTAGCCGTTGAGTTCGGTGACCTTGGCCCAGTCGAGGACGGCGCCGGCCGGGAGCTTGACCAGCCAGCGGTCGACGGGGTTGGAGTCGGAGCCCATGTTCGGGTTGGCGTTCGGGAGCTTGCCGACCAGGGTGCCGGGGCGGGCGAGGATCTCGGTGCTCTTGAGGTCGCCGGGGTACTCGACGACGGCGGTGATGGTGAAGGGGCTGGACTCCAGGCCGCGGACGGTGGTGCGGTCGCCGATCCGCAGGCCGGAGCGGTTGAGGAACTCGCGGGTGACGGCGGCCTGTTGGTCGTTCACGGGGGCGCTGCCCTCGACCACGTCGACCAGGCCGCGCCAGACCGGGTCGGTCAGGTCGGCCTCGCCGGTGCGGGTGGTGAGCAGGCCCTCGGTGCTGCTGGCGGCGGTCTGCGGGCCTTCGACGTGCGGCACCAGGGTGCTGCCGGGCGGCAGCAACTGCTGGGCGAGCCGGGCGGGTTCGGTGTCGCGGGCGCGCTGCTGGGCGGGGGTGTACTGGGGGGCGGCGCCGTCCTTGGTCTCGTACTTGGGGCTGAGGACGCGGTAGGACTGGTCGCCCGGGTCGGGGGCCTGCAGGATGGAGGCGCCGCGGTCGGGCATCTCCAGGTGGGCGTCGGCGCGGCCCATGGTGCGCACGACGCGTTCGGAGGGTTCGAGGGTGGCGCTGCGGAAGAACACGTCGGCGCCGGTGACGCCGAGGACGGGCAGCGCGACCATGGCGACGACCAGGGCGCTGCGGCCCTTGGCGCGCAGGGCGTCGCGGCGGGCGATGCGCAGGGCGAGCCGCCAGGCGCTGGGCTTCACTCGTCCACCTGCTTGCTGCCGGCGGCCTGGCTGTTGGCGGCGGCGCTGACGAGCAGGCTGGCGGCGTCCTGGCTGACGGACTCGTCGACCATGCGGCCGTCGCGCAGGAAGACGACGCGGTCGGCCCAGGCGGCGTGCCGGGCCTCGTGGGTGACCATCATGGCGGCGGCGCCGGCGTCGCAGCGGGCGCGCAGCACGGCGAGGACGGCTTCGCCGGTGGTGGAGTCGAGGGCGCCGGTGGGTTCGTCGGCGAGGACGAGGCGGCGGTCGCCGATCAGGGCGCGGGCGATGGCGACGCGCTGCTGCTGGCCGCCGGACATGTCGTCGGGGAAGCGGTCGGCGAGTTCGGGGATGCCGAGCTCCTCCAGGGCGGCGAGGGCTTCGCGGCGGGCGGCGCGGGCGGAGACGCCGTCGAGTTCGCGCGGCAGCGAGATGTTCTCGGCGGCGGTGAGGGCCGGTATCAGGTTGTAGTCCTGGAAGACGTAGCCGATGGAGCGGCGGCGGACCTGGGCGAGCTTCTTGCGGGTGAGCCCGCCGAGGGAGACGCCCTCGACCAGGACCTGGCCGGTGGTCGGGCTGTCGAGGCCGCCGGCCAGGGTGAGCAGGGTGGACTTGCCGGAGCCGGAGGGGCCCATGACGGCGACGAACTCGCCGGGGTGGACCTTGAGGTCGACGCCGCGCAGGGCCTGGACCTCGGCGGCGCCCTGGCCGTGGACGCGGGTGACGTTCTCCAGGTGCAGCACCGGTGTCGGCCGGGGCTGTTGGGTGTGGGACACGGTTCCCCCCTTGTGCTGGGTACGGCTGGGTACGGGTGGGGCGCCGCCGGGGCGCCGGCCGGGTGTCGGGTGGCCGGGCGCCGCTCGGGCGCGGGTACGGCTTGCGGGTGCGTCTCAGGCGCGGGTGCGGCGGCCGAGCCGCTTGGGTTTCGCGGCGCCGTCGCGGGCGGCTTCGGCGGCCTTGGCCTGCCGGAGTTCGGCCTGCTGGGCGAGCCTGGTCTCGCAGTGGTCGAGCCAGCGGATCTCGGCCTCGGTCTGGAAGATCAGCTGGTCGAGGACGAGCAGCCAGGCGAGTTCGTTGCTCTCGGAGGGGACGGCGCCGGGTCTGGTCTCGCCCGCGAGGGCGCGGCCCTTGAGCCGGGTGTAGTCCTGGAGGGCCTTGATGCTGTGCCGGCGCTGGCCCTGGACGACGGCGGAGACGTCCACCCCGGGGACGGTCACGGCCATCGCGAGCTTGATGGCCAGTTCGTCGCGCGGGGGGCTGGTGCGGGGCACCGGGGTGTCGAACCAGGCCCGCAGTTCGGCGCGGCCGGCGTCGGTGACGGCGTAGAACTGGTGGCCCTCCTCGTCCTCCCCGGCGGCCTCGACCAGGCCGTCGCGTTCCAGGCGGGACAGGGTGGTGTAGACCTGCCCGACGTTGAGCGGCCAGGTGGCGCCGGTGCGCGCCTCGAACTCGGTGCGCAGTTGGTAGCCGTAGCGGGGGCCCTGGTCGAGCAGGGCGAGCAGACCGTGGCGGATGGACATACTCAGTATGTATACCCGGTATGCCCTGCGGCCTCAAGCCGCGCCCCCTCCGGTACCGTCGTGCGGTGTGAGCCAGTTGCGCATCGCCACCTTCAACCTGTTGCACGGCCAGCCCCTCGCCCCGGACGGCACCCCGTTGCCCTACCCGGCCGACGCGGGCGCCCCGTTGGCGCAGGCGGTGGCCGCACTGGACGCCGACGTCCTGGCCCTCCAGGAGGTGGACCGGCACCAGGCGCGCTCGGGCGGCACCGACCAGGCGGCGGTGGCGGCCGCCGCGATGGGCGCCGGCGACTGGCGCTTCGCCGCCGCGCTGCACGGGCGCCCGGCGCCGGTGGCCGGCTGGGTGCCGGAGCCGTCCGGGCCCGCCGGGCTGCGGGTGTACGGACCGGCCGAGGTCGGCGACGGCGCCCCGCCCTCGTACGGCACGGCGCTGCTGACCAGGCTGCCGGTGCGGCACTGGCGGGCCCGCCGGTTCGCCCCGGCACCGTTCGGACTGCCGCTGCGGGTGGCCGGGCGGCGCGGGCTGACCCCGGTGCCGGACGAGCCCCGGGCCGCGCTGGCGGCCGTGCTGGAGGGCGAGCGCGGCCCGTTCACGGTGGTGGCCGCGCACCTGTCCTTCGTGCCGGGCTGGAACATGGCGCAGCTGGCCGGGATCCGGCGCTGGATCGCCGACCTGCCGCAGCCGTACCTGGTGCTGGGGGACTTCAACCTGATCGGCGCGGTGCCGCGCACGGTGCTGGGCGGGGCGACGGCGCTGGAGCGCACCGCACCGCGGGCACGGGTGCGGGAGCTGCGGGCGGCCCGCCGGGCCCGGCCGGCGCTGGGCGCCGGGCTGGGCACCGCGCGCCGGCGGCGGGTGCGCGAGCCGCGGGCCCGGCTGCAGGGCTGGTACGACCTGGCGCGCACGCCGACCTACCCGGCGCACCGGCCGGCGGTGCAGTTCGACCACGTGCTGGCGGTCGGCGTACCGCGGGCCGTGGTGGGTCCGGCGGCGGCGCCGCACGCCGGGGTGTCGGACCACCGGCCGCTGCTGGTCCGGGTGTCGCTGTAGGGCGTTCCGGCTACCGCTTGATCAGGAGGCCGGCCTGCTGGGGCAGGTGGGCGAGGGCGGGCGGGGTCGGGTCGTACTGCAGGAGCAGCATGGCCGCGTCGTCGCCGAGCTGGCGCCCGACGTGGCGCACCACGTCCTCGTGCAGGCGCTGCAGGACGTCCGCGGGGTGGCCGTCGGCGCAGCGCGGGAAGCGCTCGGCGAGCGGGTAGAAGGTGCCGGAGCGGTCGCGGGCCTCGATCATCCCGTCGGTGAACAGCAGCACCCGGTCGCCGGCCAGCAGCGGTACCCGGTGCACCGGGGGGCGGACATCGGCCGGGTCGAGCACGCCCAACGGCGGTACGGTCTCGGCGAGTTCGAGCGGGTGGACCAGGCCGCCGCGGAGCAGCAGCGGCGCGGGGTGGCCGCAGTTGACGAGTTCGGCGGTGCCGTCCGGTCCGACCCCGATCAGGACCAGGGTGACGAACTCCTCCTCCACGCCGGGGTGGTCGTTCTCGTGCAGGGCGCGGTCGAGGCTGACGGCCAGCCAGCCGGCCACCCGGTCGAGGGCGGGCTCCTGGTGGGCGGCCTCGCGGAAGGCGCCGAGGACGGCGGCGGCGGTCTCGACCGCGCCGAGGCCCTTGCCGCGGACGTCGCCGACCACGGCCCGCACCCCGTGCCGGGTGTTGACGACCTCGTACAGGTCGCCGCCGATCCGGGCGTGGGCGGCGGCGGCCTCGTAGTGGACGGCGGCGCGCACGCTGCCGACCCGTTCGGGGACGGGCCGCAGCAGCACCCGGCGGGCGATCGAGGCGACCAACTGGGCGTCGGCCAGGGCGCGTTCCTGGCGCAGTCGCAGGGTGGCGCTGACCCAGCCGATCGTGGCGACCAGCAGGATCGCGATGACGCTGGCGGCGTGCACGGACTCGCCGAGCGCGTCGCTGCGCAGGGCCATCAGGAAGGCCGCCGCCTCGGTGCCCAGGCCGATGACGAGCGGGTACCAGGTGCGGCGGCTGACCACGGCGGCCAGCGCGGGTACGGCGGTGAGGGCGGGTTCGACCGTCACCTCGGTGCCGCTGAGGTAGTCGAGGGCGACGATCAGCGCCATGCCGAGGAGGGGCAGCGCGAGCGCCGTCCTCGGCCAGGTGCCGGTCGTGCCCGGTGCGGGTCCCGGGGTCGGCCCGGTGAACCGCTCTCTGATCCATCCGGTCGCGCTCAACTTCGGTCTCTCCAGCAGAAGACGCCGATGCCCGTGGGCACCTGCGGCGATGACTGAGGGTTAGGGAATGCGGGCCTCGCCGGCGGCCGGAGTACGGGGGTTGACCGGTTACCGACCCCACAATAGGCGCGAAACGTGCACGACGCACAGGTTTCGGACGTCGGCGCGATGACTCGGGTGCTCTGCGTGACTCATTAGTCACTGTTCCCGATCAGGAGCCGTTCCAACTCTTTTCGGTCGGGAAGTCGCTCCGGACGTACGATCCGTCCGCTGCGGACGTACAGGAACGACGCCGTGACCTGCTCGGGATCAACGCCCGCCTGCTCCGCCCAGGCCAGCCGGTAGACGGCGAGCTGCAGCGGGTCGGCGGTCTCCTCCCGGTGGGTCTTCCAGTCCACCACTTCGTAGCGTGACGCACCACTGGATTCCGACACCCCGTCACCGTCCCGGTAGACCGCGTCGATCCGGCCGCGCACCACCCGCCCCGCGAGCACCAGGTGGAACGGGGCCTCCACCCGGTACGGCCGGCGCCGGGCGTACGGGGTGCGCAGGAACGCCTCCTTGAGCTGCTCCAGGTCCCGCTCGTCCTCGATGCCGTCGTCGTCGGCGCCGGGCAGCGCGCCGGGCTCGATCAGCAGCAGCGGCTCGATCCGGGACTGCACCCAGGCGTGGAAGCGGGTGCCGCGCCGGGCGGCGGGCTGCGGGGGGCGCGGCATCGGCCGGGCCAGCTCGTGCGCGAAGCCGTCCGGGTCGGCGGCCAGGCGCAGCAGCTGGGTGGCGGACAGCGCGGGCGGCAGCGGGACCTCGCGGGCGGTGCGCCGGGAGCGCTCCAACTCGCCCAGCAGCGCGGTCAGGTCGCGGTCCCAGGAGGCGACCTGGCGCTGGTCCTCGACGGCCATGGGTTCCGCCTCCCCCGCGGGCCCTCCGGCCAGGCGGGTGCGCACCACCTCGGCGACCCGGCGGCGGGCGTGCTGGGCGGCCGGGTCCAGCGGCAGCGGCCAGGGGCGCTCGACGGCGTCGGCCAGCGCCGGGTTCCGGGCGTCCTTCTCCGGCTGCTCGGCCCAGTGCTCGACCTCGCCGGCGCCGGGCCGCTCGCAGTGGGCGCGCAGCTGCTCCAGGAAGGCGGACGGGCCGCGGACGGTCTTCTGGCTGGGCCCCCACCAGTGCCCGGAGGCCAGCAGCAGGGCGCGGGGGCGGGTGAACGCGACGTAGCCCAGGCGCAGTTCCTCGGTGCCGGAGTGCTCGGCCAGCTCCTTCTTGAACGCGGCCATCGACTTGGACGTCCAGCCGCCGCGCACGTCGGGCAGGGTCGCGCGGTCGCCGCGCAGGGCGTGCGGGAGCACGCGCTTGGTGCTGGTCCAGCGTTCGCGCGGGCTGCCGGACGGGAACGCGCCCTTCACCAGGCCGGGGACGGCCACCACGTCCCACTCCAGGCCCTTGGACTTGTGCGCGGTGAGCACCTTCACGGTGTCCTCGCCGCCGGGCAGGCTGCTGTCCAGGCCGCGGTCGTGCTCCTGGGCGGCGCGCAGGAAGCCGAGGAAGGCGGCCAGGCCCGGGTCGCCGTCCAGGTCGGCGAAGGAGGCGGCGACGTCCAGGAAGGCGTGCAGGGTCTCCCGCCGGCGGGCGGCCAGCGCCTGCGGGGAGGCGGACAGCTCGACCTCCAGGCCGGTGACGGTCAGCACCCGGTGCAGCACGTCCATCAGCGGGTCGGCCAGCGAGCGGCGCAGCTCGCGCAGTTCGGCGGCGAGCCGGGCGAAGCGCACCCTGGCCTCGGCGGAGAACGGCAGGTCGTCGGGCTGGTCGCCCTCCCCGCCGGGAGAGAGGAAGGTCTCGACCGCGTCGGCCAGCGAGACCACCTCGGTGGGGTCGGCCTCGGCGACGGCCGCGGCCAGCGCCTCCACGCCCTCGGGCCGCTCGGTGCGCACCAGTTCGGCGGCCCGGCGGCCGAGCAGGGCGAGGTCGCGCGGGCCGATCCGCCAGCGCGGGCCGATCAGCAGGCGCACCAGGGCGGCGTTGGCGGTCGGGTCCTGGAGCACCTCGCAGACCGCCACCAGGTCGGCCACCTCGGGCAGTTGCAGCAGCCCGCCGAGTCCCACCACCTCGACCGGGACCTCGCGGGCGACGAGCGCGGCGTGGATGTCGGGGAAGGCCGCGCCGCCCCGGCAGAGCACGGCGATCCGGCCGGGCGCGGTGCCGGTGCGCACCAGGTGGGCGATCGAGTCGGCGAGCCAGTCGACCTCCTCGGCGTGGGTGGGCAGCAGCGCGGCCCGCACGTAGCCGTCCTGTTCGGCGCCGGGTGCCGGGCGCAGCGCCTCGACGCCCTCGTGCAGGGCGCGCAGCGGGGCGGCGAGCTCGTTGGCGAAGGCGAGCAGCCGGCCGCCGCTGCGGCGGTTCTCGCTGAGCGCGTAGCGGTCGGCGGGGCGGCCGTCGGCCTTCGGGAAGTGCCGGGGGAAGTCGTCGAGGTTGGCGACGGAGGCGCCGCGCCAGCCGTAGATGGCCTGGCAGGGGTCGCCGACGGCGGTCACCGGGTGGCCGCCCCCGGTGTGCTCGGGGCCCGCGCCGAACAGGCCGGCGAGCATCAGGCGCTGGGCGACGGAGGTGTCCTGGTACTCGTCCAGCAGGACGACCCGGTACTGGCCGCGGAGCAGTTCGCCGACCTCGGGGCGCTGCTGGGCGAGGCGGGCGGCGGCGGCTATCTGGTCGCCGAAGTCCATCAGCCCGGCGCCCCGCTTGCGGCGGCGGTACTCCTCGACCAGGCGCAGCAGTTCCAGCCGGGCGCGGGCGGTGACGGGGACGGCCCGCAGGTCGTCGTTGCCGAGCTTGACGGTGGCGAGGGTGTCGAGCAGCTGCTCGTCGTGGGCGCGCAGGGCGGCGGGCTCGACCAGGTGCTCGGCGAGTTCGCCGTCCAGGGCGGTGAGGTCGGCGACCAGGTTGGCGAAGGTGCCGGTGAGGGCGGGGAAGGGGCCGCGGGCGGTGCGCAGCACCTTGGCGGCGAGCTGGAAGCGGGTCGCGTCGGCGAGCAGCCGCACGTCCGGCTCGATGCCGATCCGCAGGCCGTGCTCCTTGAGCAGGCGGCCGGCGAAGGCGTGGTAGGTGGAGATCTCGGGTTCGCCGAGCGGCTCGCCCTCGTCCCGGTCGGCGACGCCGGCCCGGAGCAGGGCGGTGCGGACGCGTTCGGCGAGTTCGCCGGCGGCCTTGTTGGTGAAGGTGAGGCCGAGCACCTCCTCGGGCCGGACGGCGCCGGAGCCGACCAGCCAGACGACCCGGGCGGCCATCACGGTGGTCTTGCCGGAGCCGGCGCCGGCCACGATCACGGCCGGGGCGAGGGGGGCGCCGATGGCCGCCATCTGTTCCCGGTTGAACGGGATGCCCAGCAGCTCCTTGAGCTGGTCGGGATGGCTGAGCACGGCGGTCACCCCGCAACCGTAACGGGCACCGACGACACTCCGGACACCCGGCGAACGTGACCCCGGCTACTCGACCGGCTACTCGACCAGCTGGGCGCCGTCGCGCTGGGCGGAGCAGCTGCGGCGGAAGGAGCAGCGGTCGCAGCCGCCGCCGGTCTGCGGGACGAAGCGTTCGGCGAGGACCTTGCCGGCGGCCTCGGCGAGCAGGTTCTCGATCCACGGCTCGCCCTCGGGCGGCTCCTGCCGCTGCACCTTGGGGGCGTCCGGGTCGGCCTTGGCGGCGGCCTCGCGCAGGTGGACGAGTTCCGCGCCGCCGGTGGCCGGGGGGTGCTCGGTGAAGCCGGGCAGCTCGTTGAGGGCGCCGGCCCGGACGGCCAGCTGGTAGACGGCGAGCTGCTTGTGCTCGGGCAGCGACTTGTCGGTGGGGATCTGCTTGCCGGTCTTGAAGTCGACCACGTAGGCGCGTCCGGCGTGGTCCTTCTCGACCCGGTCCATCGAGCCGCGGATGCGCACCGAGACGCCGCCGACGTCGAGGGTGACGTCGAAGCCGTGCTCGGTGGCGACCAGGTCGCGGCCGCGCTCCAGGACGTGCCAGTTGAGGAAGCGCTCCAGGGCGGTGCGGGCCTCGCCCTTCTCCTGCTGGGACTTCCAGGGGGCGTCGAAGGCGAGGGCGTCCCAGACGGTGTCCAGGCGGGCCATCAGGACGGAGAGGTCGGCGGGGGTGCGGCCGGAGCCGACCTCGTCGGCGAGGGCGTGCACCACGTTGCCGAAGCCCTGGGCGGCGGTGCCGGGGGCGCGGGCCTTGACCTCCTTGTCGAGGAACCACTGCAGCGAGCAGTTCTCCAGCTGTTCCAGGCCGCTGCCGGACAGCCGGACGGGCGCGTCGGCGCTGCGCAGCGGCTCGGGGGCGGTGGTGGCGTCGTCCAGGCCCCACCAGCGGTCGGGGTGGGCGGCGGGCACCAGCGGCAGCCCGTCCTCGTCGGTGGCGGCGGCCAGGGTGGCGAGGCGTTCGGCGGCGGCGCGGCGCAGTTCGGGCGAGCGGGCGGGGTCGACGGTGACGGCGCGCAGTTCGGCGACCAGGGCGGCCACCGAGAGCGGGCGGCGCGGGCGGTGGGTGACGTCCTCGACGGTGACCGGCGGGGTGCGGCGCACCACCTTGCCGGTCCGGGGGTCGACGTCCTCGCGGTAGAGCTCGCGCAGGAAGCGGGAGGGTTCGTCGCCGTCGTCGGCGGGCGCCTTGACGGCGGTGACGATCAGCCGTTCCTTGGCGCGGGTGGCGGCGACGTAGAAGAGCCGGCGCTCCTCGCCGAGCAGGGCGGCCGGGGAGAGCGGTTCGGCGAGGCCGTCGCGGCCGATCCGGTCGGCCTCCAGGAGGGAGCCGCGGCGGCGCAGGTCGGGCCAGAGGCCGTCCTGGACGCCGGCGACCACGACCAGGCGCCACTCCAGGCCCTTGGAGCGGTGGGCGGTCATCAGCCGCACCGCCTCGGGGCGGACGGTGCGGACGGTGAGGGTGTCGGCGGCGATGTCCTGGGCTTCGAGTTCGGCGAGCAGGTCGAGGGCGCTGCGGTGGCCGGTGACCTGCTCCTCGGCGCGGGCGGCGGTCTCGAACAGGGCGCACAGCGCGTCCAGGTCGCGGTCGGCGTTGCGGCCGGCGGCGCCGCCGCGCAGGGCGGCGCGCTCCAGGCGTTCGCGCCAGCGGCGGCTGCCGTCCCACAGCTCCCACAGGGCGTCCTCGGCGGTGCAGCCGCCGGCCAGCAGTTCGCGGACCTTGCGCAGCAGGGTGCCGAGGTCGCGGGCGCGGCGGGCGGTGGCCGGGTCGAGGGCGATCAGCCGCTCGGGTTCGGCGAGGGCCTCGCGGATCAGTTCGCCGGCCGGACGCGGGGCGGCGGGGACGCCGTCGGGACGGCCGTCGGAGCCGCCGTCGGGACCGCCGTCGGCGCGCGCGGCGGCGCGCAGGGCGGCGCGTTCCTCCTCGCGCAGGGCGCGGCCGAGGCGGCGCAGGTCGGAGCCGTCGAGGCCGCCGAGCGGGCCGGTGAGCAGGGTGTGGGCCAGCTCCTCGGTGAGCGGGTCGGGGGTGTGCGGGCCGGGGGTGTCGAGGAGGGCCCGCTTGTCGCGGGCGGCCTGCTCGGCGCAGACCCGCAGGGCGAGCAGCAGCTGGGCGACGGCGGGTTCCTCGCGCAGCGGCAGGTCGTCGCCGTCGATCTCCAGCGGGACGCCGGCCGCGCCGAGGGCCCGCCGTACGCCGGGGATGGAGCGGGCGCCGGCCCGGACCAGGACGGCCATCTCGCCCCAGGGCACGCCGTCCTCCAGGTGGGCGCGGCGCAGCAGGTCGGCGATCGAGTCGAGTTCGGCGCCGGGGGTGGGGTAGGTGTACACCTCGACCCGGCCGCCCTCGCGGGAGGGCAGCAGGGCGCGGTGCTGGGCGAGTTTGTCGGCGGGCAGCCGGCCCATCGGCATCCGGCGGGCGAGTTCGCGGGAGGCGGCGAGCAGCAGGGCGCCGGAGCGGCGGGAGACCCGCAGCACCTTGACCTCGGCGGGGGTGCCGTCGGGGCGGCGGAAGGCCTGGGGGAAGTCGAGGATGCCGTTGATGTCGGCGCCGCGGAAGGCGTAGATCGACTGGTCGGGGTCGCCGACGGCGATCAGGTCGCGGCCGCCGCCGGCGAGCCGGCGCAGCAGCCGGACCTGGGAGGGGTCGGTGTCCTGGTACTCGTCGACGAGGACGACGTCGTAGCGGCGGCGCAGTTCCTCGCCGATCTCGGGGCGTTCGGCGAGCAGGACGGCGCGGTGGACGAGTTCGGCGTAGTCGAGGACGCCGCGCAGGTCGAGCACGTCGAGGTAGTCGGCGAGGAAGTGCGCGGCGGCGGCCCAGTCGGGGCGCTGGACGCCCTGGGCGAAGCGTTCGAGTTCGGCCTCGCCGAGGCCGAGTTCGCGGCTGCGGGCGAGTACGGCGCGGACTTCGTCGGCGAAGCCGCGGGTGGTCAGGCAGGCGCGCAGGTCGAGCGGCCAGGCGATCCGGCCGCGGCCGTCGCTGGCGTCCTCGGCGCCGCCGGCCAGCAGTTCGCGGACCATGACGTCCTGTTCGGGGCCGGAGAGCAGCCGCAGTGGTTCGGCGTAGTCCTCCGGGTCCTGGTGGGCGCGCAGCAGGGCGTAGCAGAAGGAGTGGAAGGTGGTGGCCTGCGGGGTGGCGGCGGTGGAGCCGAGCCGGCCGGACATCCGGTCGCGCAGTTCGACGGCGGCCTTGCGGCTGAAGGTGAGGACGAGGATCTTCTCGGGGTCGGTGCCGTCCTGGATCCGCCGGGCGACCGCCTCGACCAGGGTGGTGGTCTTGCCCGTGCCCGGTCCGGCGAGGACGAGCAGCGGGCCGCCGGTGTGCTCGACCACGGCGCGCTGGTAGGCGTCCAGCACGGGCGGGTCGGGCTGGACGAGCGGGTTGCGCACGAGCCGGTAGGGCGAACTCACGAACGGGTCCTGGGGTTGTACGGAGAGTCATGGCCGGGGCGGGCCGCGCGGGCCCGCCCGCATCGAGCCTACGATCCTGCCCCGTCAATCCCGTCCGCGCTCGGGATTCGGTGAAGTCTCCCCGCCGTCCCAGCGGGCCTGCCCGAGGTCGACCCGGGGCGGGTCGGCGAGTGGGCGCAGCGGGGTGCCCTCCTCGCCGTAGTGGGCGAGGGCGCGGTGCTCGTGGCCGGGCAGCAGGCGGCCGTCCGCGCGGATCACCCGCCACCAGGGCACCGAGCCGCCGTACAGGGCCATCACCCGGCCGACCTGCCGGGGGCCGCCCTGGCCGAGGTACTCGGCGACGTCGCCGTAGGTCATCACCCGGCCGGGTGGAATCCGCTCGGTCAGGTCGAGCACCAGTTCGGCGAACGGTGGTAGGGCGTCCGGGACGCCGTCGTCTGTTACGTCCGTCACCTGCGGCATTCTTCCTCATGGGGACGCGCGCGCGGCCCCGTACGAACGACCCGCCGCGCCCGATCCGGCCCCTGTCCAGCACGGGGGGCCGGGGCATGCCACCATCTTCGGGGCGGTGAGTGGTGATACGAGGACAAGACCAGATGACCGGGACGGCTGACGTGGGCGTGGACAAGGACTCCGACGAGTCCGGATCCGTCGTGCCCCCGGCGCCCGGTGACGAGTCCGAAGGGCGGCCCGGGAGCGGGCCGACCCCGGAAGTCTCCCTGATCAAGGACCTGACGATCAAGACCCCCACGCCCGAGAAGGCCCCCGGGGCCCCGGCGGAGCCGCCCGCACCCGCGCCCGCCGCGCCCGTCCCCGCCCCGGCCGCGCGGACCGAGTACCACGACCCGCTGGACGACGCCCCGCACCTGGACGTCGACGAGCCGCTGCTCGCCGCCCGCGCGCACCGCCCGTCCGACCTGATCCGCTTCCTGGCCGGGGTCTTCGGGATAGTCGCCGTCTTCGTCCTGGCCGGCATCGCCACCTCGACGACCACCGGCATCGAGCAGGACATCGCCACCAACGCGCCGCACTTCTCCGCGGTGCTGTCCACCATCACCGGCCTGGTCTCCAGCGTCGCGGTGCTCGCCGTGCCGCTGGCCTTCGCGGTCGAGCGGCTGATCAAACGCGACGGCCTGCGGGTCGCCGACGGCGTGCTCGCCTCGGTGCTCGCGTACGGCGTCTCGCTGGGCATCGACTGGTGGGTGGCCGAGGGCGCCTCCGAGCACATCCGCACGGCGCTGACCCGGCTGCCGCTGGACAGCAACGGCAGCCTCACCGACCCGGTGCACGGCTACCTCGCCCCGGTGATCGCCTACATGACCGCCGTCGGCATGTCGAGCCGACCGCGCTGGCGGGTGGCGCTGTGGGTGGTGGTGGTCTTCAGCGGGGTCACCGAGCTGCTCGGCGGCTACACCACCCCGCTGTCGCTGATGCTCACCGTGCTGATCGGCTGGTCCGTCGCCTACGGCACGCTGTACGCGATCGGCTCCCCCAACATCCGGCCCACCGGCCAGCACCTGATGATCGGCCTGCGCAAGGTCGGCTTCACCCCGGACGGCGCCCACCGCGCCCCGGACGCCCCCGGCGGCACCCGCCGCTACTACGTCACCCAGCAGGACGGCCCGCCGCTGGACGTCCACATCATCGACCGCGAGCAGCAGGCCTCCGGCTTCTTCTACCGGGCCTGGCGCCGGCTGCGGCTGCGCTCGGTGGCGGTGCGCCGCAGCCCCCAGTCGCTGCGCCAGGCGCTGGAGCAGGAGGCCCTGATCGCGTACGCGGCGGCCGCCTCGGGCGCCCGCGCTCCGCAGCTGGTGGCCACCTCCGAGCTGGGCCCGGACGCCGCGATCCTGGTGTACGAGAACGTCGAGGGCCGCACCCTGGAGGAGCTCGCCGACGCGGAGGTCACCGACCGGGTGATGGCCTCGCTGTGGCAGTCGGTGGCGGCCCTGCACGAGCGCCGGATCGCCCACCGCCGGCTGACCGGCGAGTCGCTGCTGGTCGTCGACGACGAGACGGCCTGCCTGGTCAACCTGTCCGGCGGCGACATCGCCGCCACCGACCTGACCCTGCGCATCGACGTCGCCCAGCTGCTCACCACCTTCGCGCTGCGGATCGGCCCCGAGCGGGCCGTCGCCACCGCCAACGCGGTGCTCGGCGCGGACCGGGTCGCCCAGGCCCTGCCGCTGCTCCAGCCGGTCGGGATGAGCCGCTCCACCCGGGTCGACCTCGCCAAGCTCACCAAGGAGCGCAAGACCGCCGCCCGGGCCAGGGCCCTGGAGCAGGTCGCGGCCGGCGAGCGCACCCAGGAACAGGCCGAGGAGGACATCGCGGCGGCCGGCGAGGACCTGCTCAGCCGCATCCGCGGCCAGATCCTGCAGATCGCCCCCGAGGCGCCGATGGAGCCCGCCAAGCTGGAGCGGCTCAAGCCGAAGAGCCTGATCATGGTGATCGCGCTCACCTTCGCCGCCTACCTGGCGCTGACCACCATCAAGCCGGCCCAGCTCAAGCTCTCCCAGATGAACTGGGCGTGGGCGGCGGCGGCCCTGCTGGCGGCCGCGTTCAGCTACGTCGCCGCCGCGATGAGCCTGACCGGCTTCGTCCCCGAGCGGCTGCCGTTCCGGCGCACCGTCGCGGCCCAGCTGGCCGGCTCCTTCGTGAAGCTGGTCGCCCCCGCCGCGATCGGCGGCATCGCGCTCAACACCCGCTACCTGCAGAAGGCCGGGATCCGCCCGGGCCAGGCGGTCGCCTCGGTCGGCGCCTCCCAGCTGGCGGGCCTGGCCGGGCACCTGCTGCTGCTGTTCAGCTTCGGCCTGATCACCGGCAGCCAGACCAACGGCGACCTCTCCGCCTCCCGGGCGGTGATCATCGGGGTGCTGACCGCCGCCGTGCTCGCCCTGGTGGTGGCCGCGGTGGCGCCGCTGCGCCGCTTCGTGCTGGGCCGGCTGCGCTCGCTGTTCTTCGGCGTGGTGCCGCGGATGCTCGACCTGATGCAGACGCCCAGCAAGCTGATCACCGGCTTCGGCGGCATCCTGCTGCTGACCCTGTCCTTCACCGCCTGCCTGGACTTCTCGGTGCAGGCCTTCGGCGGCGACGTCAGCTTCTCGGCCGTCGCGGTGGTCTTCCTGACCGCCAACGCGGCCGGCTCGGCGATCCCCACCCCGGGCGGCATCGGCCCGGTCGAGGTGGCCCTGATCGGCGCCCTGACCGTCGCGGACGTCTCCCCCGCGGTCGCCACCCCGGCGGTGTTCCTCTTCCGGGCGCTCACCTTCTGGCTGCCGGTGCTGCCGGGCTGGATCGCCTACAACGTGCTGCAGCGCCGGCACGCGCTCTGAGCGGGGCGCCCGCGGACGCGTCAGGGGCCCCACCGCCGAGCGG
>NZ_JBHZCY010000128.1:0-26876 GCF_042786665.1 Kitasatospora sp. NPDC059146
GTTCTGCCGAATCGTATTCGGCCGGTCACCGGAGGTGAGGATTCCGTCGTCACCCCGGGTGATGACAGGCGGCCCGGTGGTCGCCCTCCGCCCCGGCTCCCGCTCCGGCCCCCGCCCGGTCGCCGTCGAGGCCCGGGCGCTCCTGCTCGCAGCGCGCCCGGGCCGTGGCGTCCGCGAGCCCGGCGTAGAGCGGGCAGCGGGTGCGGAACGGGCAGCCGGTGCGGCGCTCGGTGGGGGAGGGCGGGTCGCCGGCCAGCAGGATGCGGTCGCGGGCCCGTTCGGCGGCGGAGAGCAGCGCCCGGGTGTACGGGTGGCGGGGCCGTTCGAAGACGCTGGTGACCGGGCCCTGCTCGACCGTCCGGCCGAGGTACATCACGCTGACCCGGTCGGCGAGGTGCCGGATCACCGAGAGGTCGTGCGAGACGAACAGGTAGGACAGCCCGAGTTCGGCCTTGAGCGACTGGAGCAGGTTGAGCACCCCGGCCTGGATCGAGACGTCCAGGGCGGAGACCGGTTCGTCCAGCACCAGCAGTTTGGGCCGGACGGCGAGGGCCCGGGCGATGGAGATCCGCTGGCGCTGCCCGCCGGAGAACTGGTGCGGGTAGCGGACCGCGTGGTCCGGGTCGAGCCCGACCTGGCGGAGCAGCTCGGGCACCCGGCGGGCGACCTCCTCGCGCGGGGCGTGCTGGGCGCGCAGCGGCTCGGCGACGATGTCGCCGACCGGCATCCGGGGGTCGAGGCTGGCCATCGGGTCCTGGAAGACGATCTGCAGTTCGGAGCGGAGCCGCTGGGCCTCGGCCCGGGTGAGCCGGGCGGTGTCGTGGCCGAGCAGCTCGATCCGGCCGGTCTCCGGGGCGTCCAGGCTCAGCAGCTCGAACAGCGTGGTGGACTTGCCCGAGCCGGACTCCCCGACCAGGCCGAGGGTCTCGCCCTGGCGCAGGTCCAGGTCGACGCCGTCCACCGCGTAGACCTCGCCGACCCTCCGCTTGAACACCGTGCCCTTGAGCAGCGGGAAGGTCTTGCCCAGCCCGGTCACCGAGAGCACCTGCGGCCGGGCCGAGCGGTCCCCGGCGGCGGGCCCCGGGGGCAGCTCCGGCACGGGGTACACCTCGC
This sequence comes from Kitasatospora sp. NPDC059146, assembly GCF_042786665.1. Lineage (NCBI taxonomy): Bacteria > Bacillati > Actinomycetota > Actinomycetes > Kitasatosporales > Streptomycetaceae > Kitasatospora > Kitasatospora sp. NPDC059146. The sequence continues at coordinate 1,114 of NZ_JBHZCY010000128.1, forward strand.
TCGGCGCGGGCCGCCGCTCGGCCAGCTCCGCCGACCGCACGCACGCGGCCAGGTGGCCGTCCGGGCCCGCCGGTCCGGCCTCGGTGCCCACCAGCTCGGGCTCGGCCGTCGAGCAGCGCTCCTCCGCGAGCGGGCAGCGCGCGGCGAACGGGCAGCCGGGCGGCAGTTCGGCCATCGGTGCCGGGGCGCCGGGGATCGGCACCAGCGGGCCGCCGCGCCCGTCCAGCCGGGGCAGCGCGCCGATCAGTCCGAGGGTGTACGGGTGGCGCGGCGCCGCGAACAGCTCGTCCACCCCGGCGGTCTCGACCACCCGGCCCGCGTACATCACGGCGACCCGGTCGGCCGCCCCGGCGATCACCCCGAGGTCGTGGCTGACCAGGACGAGCGCCGCGCCGGTCTCCTGCCGGGCGGTGCGCAGCACGTCGAGCACCTGGGCCTGGATGGTGACGTCCAACGCGGTGGTGGGCTCGTCGGCGAGCAGGATGTCGGGCTGGTTGGCGATGGCCATGGCGATCATGGCGCGCTGGCGCATGCCGCCGGAGAACTCGTGGGGGAAGCTGTCCAGGGCCCGGTCGGGCGCCGGGATGCCGACCAGGTCGAGGAGTTCGGCGGCCCGGCGGCGGGCGGTGGCCCGGTCGACCGGCTGGTGGATCCGGACGGCCTCGGCGATCTGGTCGCCGATCCGGTAGACCGGGGTGAAGGCGGACAGCGGGTCCTGGAACACCATGGCGACCCGGCGGCCGCGGATCGCGGCGAGTTCCCTGCCGGGCAGGCCGACCAGTTCCCGGCCGTCCAGCCGCACCGAGCCCGCGATCCGGGCGGTGCCCGGCAGCAGCCCGAGCACGGACAGCGCGGTGACGGACTTCCCGGAGCCGGACTCGCCGACGATGCCGAGGGTCTCGCCGCGGCGCAGGGTGAGGTCCACCCCGCGTACGGCGGGCACCGGTCCGTGCGGGCCGGCGAAGTCCACCCGCAGGTCCCGGACGGCGAGCAGCGGGGTCTCGACGGCGGTGGTCACTTCTGCTTCCGCGGTGCTCACTTCTGCTTCCTCCGAAGGCGGCGGGTACGGCGCGGCGCGCCCCCGGCGGTGGGGTCGAGGGCGTCGCGGAGCCCGTCCCCGACCAGGTTGACGGCGAGCACGAACAGCACCAGCAGTCCGGCCGCGAAGTAGAACATCCAGGGGAACACCGGGGCCTCGCCGGTTCCGGCGGCGAGCAGGGTGCCGAGCGAGACGTCCGGCGGCCGGACGCCGAAGCCGAAGTAGGAGAGGGCGGTCTCGCTCATCACCGCGCCGCCGACCGCGATGGTGGCGTCGACGATGAGGAAGGAGGCGACGTTCGGCAGGATGTGCCGGGTGATGATCCGCAGCGGCCGGACGCCCATGAACCGTGCGGCGCGGACGAATTCGCGCTCGCGCAGGGAGACGGTCATCGAGCGGACCACCCGGGCGGTGATCATCCAGTTGAACAGGGCGAGCAGCAGCACGAAGGCGATCCAGCCGCTGCTGCGCAGCCGGGGCGAGACCACGGTGATGATCAGGAAGCTGGGGAAGACCAGCATGAGGTCGACCAGGAACATCAGCGCCCGGTCGGTCCAGCCGCCGAAGTAGCCGGCGCAGGCGCCGACCAGGGAGGCCAGCGCGGTGGAGAAGAGCGCCACCAGCAGGCCGATGATCAGTGACTTCTGCAGTCCGCGGACGGTCTGGGCGAACACGTCCTGGCCGACCCCGTTGGTGCCGAACCAGTGGGCGCCGGAGGGGGGTTGGTGCAGGGCGGTGAAGTCGGGGGCGGCGTAGTCCCAGGGCGTCAGGTACGGCCCGCCGAAGGCGAGGACGAACAGCAGCAGGATCAGCACGGCCCCGGCCACGGCGCCGCGGGCGGCGAGCAGGCGGGCCAGGACGAGCCGGCCCCGTCCGCCGGCCCGGGGAGTGCCGGCGGGGGCGGAGGCGTGCGCGGGTCCGTGCGCGGGGTCGGGGGTCGGGGTGTCGGCGGTGGCGGCGACGGTCATCTCGGCTTCCTCCGGTCAGGACCGCACGCGCGGGTCGAGGGCGGCGTGCAGGGTGTCGGCGAGGAAGCCGGAGGCGAGCACGACGGCGGCGGTGAACAGGTTGATCGCCACCACGGAGTTGACGTCCTGTTCGTTGATCGACTGGATCAGCCACTCGCCCATGCCGTGCCAGCCGAAGATGGTCTCGGTGAAGATCGCGCCGGTGAAGATGCCCAGGAAGCTGTAGGCGAACATCGTCGACATGGGGATCACGGCGGTGCGCAGTCCGTGCTTGAGCAGGGCCCGGCGCCGGGTGAGGCCCTTGGCCTCGGCGGTGCGCAGGTAGTCGGAGCCGAGCACGTCGAGCATGGTGCCGCGCTGGTAGCGGCTGTAGGTGGCGAGGCCGCCGAGGGCGAGCGAGACGGTGGGCAGCAGCAGGTGCAGGGCCCAGTCGGCGAGGTGGGTGCCGAGGCCGCCGGCCAGTCCGGGGGTCTCGTAGCCGGTGAACGGGACGACGTCGTGGCCGGCCGCGTCCTTGGCGGCGATCGCGCCGTTCTTGAGCAGGAGGGCGACCAGGAAGACCGGGGTGGAGAGCAGGACGAAGGACAGCACGGTGAGCACCCGGTCGGAGATCCGGTACTGGCGCACGGCGCTCCAGGCCCCGGCGGCGACGCCGAGGACGGTGCCGAGCAGGCTGCCGATCAGCAGCAGGCGCAGCGAGACCCAGACCCGGCGGCCGAAGTCGTCGTTGACCGGGGTGTCGTGGATGGTCCGGCCGAGGTCGCCGTGGAGCAGGCCGCCGGCCCAGTGGCCGAAGCGTTCGACGACCGGGGTGTGGTCGTTCAGGTTGAGCGCGGTGAGCTGGCGTTCGACCGATTCGGCGGCCGGGCGCGGCACCTTGGCGTCGAAGTAGGTGCGCGGTTGCAGGGCGCCGGCGGATATCGCGTAGGCCAGGAACACGGCGGCGAGCAGCAGCGCCGCGTAGTAGCTCAGCCGTTTCGACAGGTAGCGGAGCATCAGCGGCGGCCCGGGGCGGGGGCGGGGGCGACGCGTCTGGTGGGCATCGGGGGTGGCCTTCGGTCGGAGCCCGGTCAGGGCGTCAGGTGGCAGGGAGAGTGGGGGAGTTGGGGAACGCGCAGGTCGCAGTCTGGCACCGGGGTACGGCTGCGATGTTGCGGCGGGATTTCCCTGTGTGACTTTTTGATCAGGCGTCCGCTCCTCCCCCTGGTGGCGGATCTGATCCGCTGTTACGTTCCTCTGGCTCGGTGCCGGATTGAGTGCCCACGCTCAAGCCCGGTCATGCCTCGTACGCCCCAACTCGTGTCACGAACCGGACGAACCCGACCCGTGACGCCCGCCCGACGCCTGCCACCGATCCCAGGGGGACCCTCATGGACGCTTCCAGCACCGCCCGTCGCCTCGGCCGGGCGACCGCCCTCGCCGTCGCCGTCGTGCTGGCGGCCACCGCGTGCACCTCGGGCGGGGGCGGTTCGGGCGCGGACGTGGCGAAGAGCGCGCCGCCGAGACAGGACTCCCAGGACATCAACGCCAAGCCGCTGGACCAGATCAAGGACGGCGGCGAGGTGCGGTTCCAGCTGGACCAGTGGATCGCCCAGTGGAACCCGCTCCAGGTGGACGGCGGTTCGTACACCGACACGGTGAGCCTGATTCGTGCCGTGGAGCCGACGCTGTTCAGCACCGACGCCTCCGGCACCTTCCAGCCGAACGCGAACTACCTGGTGGACGCCAAGGTCACCTCGACCTCGCCGCAGGTGGTCACCTACAAGCTGAACCCCAAGGCCAAGTGGTCGGACGGCAAACCGCTCAGCTACCTGGACTTCAAGGCGGACTGGCAGACCAGCAACGGCAAGGACCCGGCGTACAACATCGCCGACCCGTCCGGCTACGAGCTCATCTCCGCGGTCGAGCAGGGCGCCGATCCGACCGAGGTGAAGGTGACCTTCGCCCAGCCGTACGCGGACTGGCAGGGCCTGTTCCGCCCGCTCATCCCGGCGGCGGCGATCTCGACCCCGGACGACTTCAACAAGGCCTGGGTGGAGAAGATCCCGATCACCGCGGGCGCGTTCAAGATCGGGACGGCCGACAAGACCGCGCAGACCCTCACCCTCGTCCCGGACCCGGCCTGGTGGGGGACCAGGCCCAAGCTGGACCGGATCACCTTCCGGGTGATGGACAAGTCGGCGAGCATCCAGGCCTACCTGAACAACGAGATCGACCTCGCCGCGGCCAGCACCGCCGCCGCGTACGGGCAGCTCAAGAACGCCAAGGACTCCGTGATCCGGGCCGCCAGCCCGTGGGACGAGGTGCACATCTCCTTCGGCGGCAACGGCGCGCTGGCGGACCAGAAGGTCCGCCAGGCGCTCGGCAGGGCGCTCGACCGCTCGGCGCTGATCAAGATCGCCAACAACGGGGTGCCGGTCGAGTTCAAGCCGCTCGGCAACCACATCATCATGCCCAACCAGGTCGGGTACCAGGACAACTCCGGCGAGTGGGCCAGGTTCGACCTGGCCGCCGCCAAGAAGGAGCTGGACGACGCGGGCTGGAAGGAGGCCGGCAGCGGTCAGCCGCGCACCAAGGACGGCAAGCCGCTGGAACTGCACTGGGTGCTCAGCGACGGCACCGTGCAGGCGCAGCTCGACCTCGCCACCGCGGCGGCGGCGATGTGGCAGGCGGCCGGGGTCAAGGTCGACCTGGACAAGGTGGCCGCCAACGACTTCTTCTCCAAGTACGTGACCCCGGGCAAGTTCGACCTCGCGAGCTGGCGCAACACCGACTCCTTCCCGAACTCCAAGAGCCTGGCCAACTTCCGCCTGCCGGTGGGCGACAACTCCTTCCAGAACCCGTCCCGCCTGGGCAGCCAGGAGATCGACGACCTGTTGAAGAAGGCGGCCGGGACGGTCGACCCGGCGGAGGCCGCGAAGCTCTACAACCAGGCTGACGCGAAGATCTGGGAGCTCGGCCACACCGTCGAGCTCTACCAGCGGCCCGCCGTGGTGGCGACCCGCAAGGGGCTCGCCAACTACGGGGCCTTCGGCCTCGCCCAGGAGGACTACACCAAGGTCGGCTGGGAGAAGTGACCCGGGCCGTCGCGGTGGCGACGGCGACCGCACGGCAGGCGCTGGCGAGCAGCGCGGTGATCACGAGGCCGGTGGTGCGGACACGGGTGGGCCGGCTACGCCGCCCCCGCTGTCCTGCCACCGGCCTTGACCTTCCGCGTTGCCCGCAGGCCGCCCGTGTCGTGGGGCCCCGCGAGGGGCCCGTGCTCGCTTCCAACCGGGGACGAATCTAGCGGGGCCGCCGGGCCGGTCGCGGCGCAGCGCGCGGGGCGCGCCCGGAAACCCGCCGCGCTGTCACCCACTTCGCGCACCGGGGCGTCAACTCTCGCTGACGGCAAGGAGAAAAGGGGCATACACGGGCATCGTGCCCGGGTTCGAACGGAGTTGCCGCACCGGCGCACGCGCCCGCGCCGGTGCGTGCGTCGGACCCCGGCCACTGCCAGGATGCGCGGGACGGCGGGCCCAGCCGGGCCGCCCCCGCCCCGCCCCGACCCCCGGAGCAGCACCGATGGCCAGTGACCACGCCGCCGAGGCACCCCGAGCGCAGCACGTCGACCCGCCCCCGGTGCGCCGGATGGTCCCGCGCGACCGCGCCGAGCCGCACCGGGTCGCCACCCCGCTGGAACTCTTCTTCGACCTCTGCTTCGTGGTCGCGGTCGGCCAGGCCGGTCGGGAACTCGCCCACTCCCTGGCCGCCGGGCACTACGGCGAGGGCCTGCGCGGCTACACGATGGTCTTCTTCGCCATCTGGTGGGCCTGGATGAACTTCACCTGGTTCGCCTCCGCGTACGACTGCGACGACGTGCCGTACCGGGTCACCACCCTGGTGCAGATCGCCGGGGTGCTGATCCTGGCCGCCGGGGTGCCGAGGATGTTCGAGACCCAGGACCTGACACTGGGGATCACCGGCTACGTGGTGATGCGCCTGGCGATGGTCACCCAGTGGCTGCGCGCGGCGTCCGGCGAACAGGGTGAGGCCCGCCGGGTCGCGCTGCGCTACGCGGCGGGGATCACGCTGTGCCAGCTCGGCTGGGTGGTGGTGCTGCTGCTGCCGGACGCCGCCCGGCCGGTGGTCATCCCGATCGGCGTGCTGTGCGAGCTCGCCGTGCCGGTGGTCGCCGAGCTGCGGGCGCAGACCTCCTGGCACCCGCACCACATCGCCGAGCGGTACGGGCTGTTCACCCTGATCGTGCTCGGTGAGACGGTGGCCGCCGCGACGGTGGCGGTGCAGTCGGCGGTGGACGAGCACGAGGGGCTGGGCCGGCTGGTGCCGGTGGCGGTCGGCGGGCTGCTGATCTGCTTCGCGGCCTGGTGGATCTACTTCGCCCGGCCGGTCCACGACCACCTGCGCTCCAACCGGCAGGCCTTCGCCTGGGGGTACGGGCACTACCTGGTGTTCGGCTCGGCGGCGGCGATCGGCACCGGGCTGGAGGTGGCGGTGGAGTCGGCCGTGCACAAGGCGGAGATCTCCGAGACGGCCGCCACCGCGACGGTCACCGTGCCGACGGCGGTCTACCTGGTGACCGTCTGGTACCTGCACTCCCGGCACACCAAGCGCGGGCCGGTCGCGCAGTCGATCGCGCCGCTCGGGGCGGCGCTGGTGCTGGCCTGCACCGCGCTCGGCGGCCCGGGGGTGCTGGCCGCGGGCCTGGTGTGCGCGCTGATGGTCGCGGTGGGGGTGCTGGTCCACAGCCGGGAGGGCCGGGAGGACCGGCGGGCGCAGGTCTAGACCCGTTCCAGCAGGAAGGGCTCGTGCCGGGCCAGCCAGTCCAGGTAGGCCGGGTTGACCTTGGCCAGGTCCAGGTAGGCGGCGCGCAGTTCACCGTAGAGCGCGTCCAGGGCGGGCTGGCTGAGCACCCGGGGGCGCCAGGTGAACAGCAGCCGGACGGCCAGCGGGTCCCCGTGCACCGGGCGGACCACCGTGCCGGGCCCGGGCAGCGAGGTCGGCTGGCAGGGGCGGACGGCCTCGCCGGAGGCGACCAGCTCGGCGGCGGTGGCGTTGTCCCGCACCTGCACCACCCGGGGGTTGAGCCCGGCCTCGCTGAACACCCGGCGCATCGCGGCGTACTCGTGGTCGGCGGTCGGGTCGACCATCCAGGTGTCCTCGGCGAGGTCGGCGAGGTGGACCACCGGCCGGGCGGCGGCCGGGTGCCCGGCGGCGAGCGCGACGAACTGCGGCTCGCGGGCCATCAGCACCCGGTGCTCGGCGTCCGGCGGGACCCGCAGCGGGAAGCCCTCGCTCTCGTACACGAAGGCCACGTCCAGCTGGTCGGAGGCGACCATCCGCAGCAGCGCGCTGGCGGAGATGTCGACGTGGATGGTGGTGTCGGTGTCCGGCAGCCGCTCGTGCACCCGGCGCAGCCAGGCGGCGACGGCCCGGCTGCCGACGCTGCCGATCCGCAGCCGGCGCTGCCGGCCGGGCCCCGCGGTGTCGCGGGCCTCCTGCCGGGCGGCGGCGACCAGGGCGGCCATCTCGCTGATCACCGGCCGGGCCCGGGACAGCACCGAGTGGCCGAGCGCGGTGGGCCGGCTGCCGGTCTGCTCGCGGGTGAACAGGGTTCCGCCGATGGCCCGTTCGATGCGGTGCAGCTGGGTGGTGAGGGAGGGCTGGGTCATGCCGAGTTGGAGCGCGGCCTTGCGGAGGCTGCCGGTGTCGGCAATCGCGCACAGCACCCGGAGGTGTCTCACGTCGAGCTCCACGACGGGAGCATAGACGTCACCGAGCCACATCGCCAAGGACATGACAGAAAATCAAGTGTGCAGCGACTGGCCGCGCGACGGACCGCACAGCGGATCGCGCGGCGGATCCCGGCACCCCCGGCACCGGTATGCGGCCGGACTATCGCCGGTTGACATCATCCGCGACGGGCCCGGACGGGTCGAAGCTCGGGGACACCGCACCGCCCCGGCCCCGGCCGGGACGGCCCCCACCGCGCGCCGCCACCGTACGGCCGGCCCCCACCGGCCCCGGCGGGCCGGCGCGCCCCGGAATCCGGAGCCCCCACATGAAGCGATCCGTGCTGTCCGCGACCCTGGGCCTGGCCCTCGCCGGCGCCCTGGTCCTGCCCGCCACCGCCGTCGCCGCGCCCGCCGCCCCGGCCGTCCACGGCCACACCACGTCGAGGTACGCCGGTTCGGCCGAGGAGGCCGCGAACAACCAGGCGTTCTTCCGGGCCGTGATGGCCTCCGTCGCGGCCAAGCGGGCCGCCGACCCCGGCCTGACCACCGTCACCGTCACCTACGACGCCTCCAACGCCCCCTCCTTCGCCGGCGACATCGCCAACGCCGCGCAGATCTGGAACGGCTCGGTGCACAACGTCCAGCTCCAGGAGGCGAGCGGCGGCACCGGCGACTTCTCGTACAACGAGGGCGACGACCCGAACGGCTCGTACGCCAGCACCGACGGACACGGGCACGGCTACATCTTCATCGACCACCAGCAGGCCCAGCAGTACTACTCGCTCCGGATCGTCGCCCACGAGACGGGGCACGTGCTCGGCCTGCCCGACGACTACTCCGGTCCGTGCAGCGAACTGATGTCGGGCCACGGCCCCGGTACGTCCTGCACCAACGCGCACCCCGACGCCAACGAGAGCGCGCAGGTCGACTCGCTCTGGGCGAACGGCGTGGCGGCGGCCAACTGACCTGCCCGGCAGGTGAATCGGGTGCGGCGGCCCGCCCGGCCGGAAACGGGCGGCCCGCCGCATGGGTACTTCCCCGCCTCGGAGCCTAGCCGCCCCCGGAACGGAATGCCAGGGGCATGGCTAGGTCAAGACGAGGAAAAGACGGCCCGAATCCGGCGGGGGCCGGGGGTATTGGACCGGGCTATCGGTGGTTGACATCATCCGCCGGGCCGCCGGGCTGCCCGAAGCTCTGGGGACACCCGGTCGCCAGGTGCCCCCCGAGCCGGCCCCCAACCCGGCTGCGGCACCCGGGACCGGAACCCCCCACTTCCAGGACCCCTTCAGGAGCCCCCACATGAAGCGATCCGTGCTGTCCGCGACCCTCGGCCTCGCCCTCGCGGCGGGCCTCGCCGTGCTGCCCACCACCGCGGCCGCCGCCGCCCCGGCCGCCCCGGCCGTCCAGGGCTACACCGCGTCGACGTACGCCGGTTCGGCCCAGGAGGCGGCCGACAACCAGGCGTTCTTCCAGGCCGTGATGGCCTCCGCCAAGGCCAAGCAGGCCGCGAGCCCGGGCCTGGCCACCGTCGTGGTCACCTACGACGCCAGCTCCGCGCCGTCCTTCCGCAACCAGATAGCCAACGCCGCGCAGATCTGGAACGGCTCGGTCGGCAACGTCCGGCTGCAGGCAGGCTCCAACGCCGACTTCGCCTACTACGAGGGCAACGACAGCCGCGGCTCCTACGCCAGCACCGACGGCCACGGGCGCGGCTACGTCTTCCTCGACTACCAGCAGAACCGGCAGTACAACTCGGTCCGGGTGACGGCGCACGAGACCGGGCACGTGCTCGGCCTGCCGGACCACTACTCCGGCCCGTGCAGCGAGCTGATGTCGGGCGGCGGCCCCGGCACCTCCTGCACCAACCCGTACCCGAACAGCGCCGAGCGCAGCCGGGTCAACTCGCTCTGGGCCCGCGGCTGACAACACCCGTGAGCGCCCCGGCCCGGCCGCGTCCGCAGCGGCCGGGCCGGGGCGTCGCCGCAGGCGGGTGCGGCGGGTGTGGCCGGACTGTCGGTGCCGCGTGCGAGCATGCGGGCGAGACCCGTTCGCCCGCGATCCGAGAGGCGCCCCCGCCATGCCCCGTTCCGTCCCCGAGCAGCTCGCCGACCTCCCGTACGCCGAGCTGCTGCGCCCGCACACCGGCCCGCTGCGCAGCGACGAGCGGTACGACACCGCGCACTTCGACGGCGGTCAGCGCACCGACGAGTCGGGTGCCGGGGCGGCCTTCCTGGAGTGCGCCTTCACCGGGGTCGCGCTCAGCGGGGTCAAGCTGCGCCAGGCCCGGTTCAACGAGGTCTGGGTGCAGGCCGGCCGCTGGGTGGCCTGCGACCTGAGCGAGACCGAGTGGCAGGACAGCTCCTTCGTCGGCGGCGTGCTGGCCGGGATCGCCGGGTACGGCTCGGCGCTGCGCCGGGTGGTGTTCCGCGGCTGCAAGCTGGAGGCGGTCAACCTGCGTGCGGCCGTGCTGCGGGACGTGGTGTTCGAGGACTGCCTGCTGCGCGACGTGGACTTCGGCGAGGCGAAGCTGACCGGGGTGTCCTTCCCCGGCTCGACGCTGGAGGAGGTGCGGCTGCGCGGGGCCGTGCTGAGCAAGGTGGACCTGCGCCGGGCCGCCCGGCTCGGACTGGTGGACGGCCACCAGGGGCTGCGTGGGGCGGTCATCAGCTCGCCCCAACTGCTGGAGCTGGCGCCGCAGTTCGCCCAGGCGCTGGGGATCGAGGTGAAGGACCGCTGAGCCGCCCGCGCCCTCCCCGGCGCTCCGGGAACGCCCTCCTCGGCACTCCTGGAACCTCCTCGACCGATCAGCCTGGCGTTCAGCCCGGCGTCGCTCGGTGACCCACGGGCGAACAGTCCGACAAACCTGCTGCGCGCATCTGGTGGCCCGCTCCGGTGGCGGTGGAGACTGCTCCGCGATCGATGGCCCCCGAGTTGTGTACACAACATCGCCAGTGAAGGGACGGACCGGACTGATGGCCGAGTTGAGTCGTAGAAAGTTCGTCACGCTGTCCGGCGCCGCCGCGGCAGGCCTCGCGGTGGCCGGCGCCGGCGCCGGGGCCGAGGACGCCGCGGCCGCCTCCAGCACCACGCTCAGCACCACCGGCACCATCACCGACGTGCAGCACGTGGTGATCCTGATGCAGGAGAACCGCAGCTTCGACCACTACTTCGGCACCCTCAAGGGCGTCCGCGGCTTCGCCGACCGGGCCGCCATCCAGATCTCCGGCGGCTACAGCGTCTTCAACCAGCCGAACGGGCTGTTCGCCCGCCAGTACCCGTGGGCCTTCAACCCCTCCGGCGCGAGCGGCTCCCCGGAGACCCAGGCGCAGTGCAACGGCGACCTCTCGCACGCCTGGTCCGACCAGCACAAGGCCTGGAACGGCGGCAAGATGGACTCCTGGGTGTCCGCCAAGGGCACCGTCCGCACCCTCGGCCACCTCCAGCGCGGCGACATCCCGTTCCACTACGCGCTGGCCGACAACTGGACCATCTGCGACGCCTACCACTGCTCGGTGCTGAGCGCGACCGGCCCCAACCGCACCTACCACTGGAGCGGGACGATCGACCCGGCCGGCACCGCCGGCGGCCCCGCCTACGACGGCGGCTCCGAGTCCAACCTGCGCTGGCAGACCTACGCCGAGGCGCTGGAGGCCGCCGGCGTCAGCTGGAAGGTCTACCAGAACGCCGCCGACAACTTCGGCGACAACGCCCTCGCCTACTTCAGCCAGTTCACCGGCGCCGCGGCCGGCAGCCCGCTGGCCGTCAAGGGCATGGGCTCGGTGCCCAAGGTCACCGGCCGGACCCCGGACGACATCGCCGCCGCGATCCGCTCCGACGTGCTGAACGGCACCCTGCCGCAGGTCTCCTGGATCGTCGCCGACCAGCAGTCCTCCGAGCACCCCTACGCCACGCCCGAGGACGGCGCGCACTTCGTCCACCTGGTCATGGACTCCCTGAACGCGGACCCCAACGTGTTCAACTCCACCGTCCTGCTGATCAACTACGACGAGAACGACGGCTTCTTCGACCACGTCCCGCCGCCGGCCGCGCCCGCGGGCACCGCGGGGGAGTTCTACAACTCCACCAACATCGGCCTCGGCTTCCGCGTCCCGCTGATCGCCGTCTCCCCGTGGACCCGCGGCGGCTGGGTCAACTCCGAGACCTTCGACCACACCTCGGTGCTGCGCTTCCTGGAGGTGTGGACCGCCGCCCTCGGCACGCCCGCCACCAGCCCCAACATCAGCGCCTGGCGCCGCCAGGTCTGCGGCGACCTCACCTCGGTCTTCGACTTCGCCAACCCGGTGTACGGCCTGCCCGCACTGCCCGACACCTCGCAGACCATCGGCCTGGCCACCTGCGGCCCGCTGCCCAACCCCTCACCCGCCGACAACGCGCTGCCCGCCCAGGAGCCCGGCACCCGCCCGGCCCGCGCCCTGCCGTACCAGCCCAACGCCAACCTGGACCGCCTGGAGTTCGGCTCGGGCGGGGTGATGAAGGTCTGGATCGCGATGGCGAACACGGGCACCGCGGCCGTGAACTCCGCGCACTTCGCGGCCTACGCCAACGCCTACCGCAGCGGCGGGCCCTGGCAGTACACCGTCGCCCCGGGCGGCAGCACCAGCGACTTCTTCAACTGCGGCACCAACTTCGGCGGCGGCCCGTACGACCTCACCGTGGTCGGCCCCAACCGCTTCCTGCGCCGCTTCAAGGGCGACGCCACCAAGGCGGGCAAGAACGCGGCCGTCACCGCCTCCTACGCGGTCGAGCCGGGCAGCGGCAAGCTCGCCGTCTACTTCAAGCTGGCCAACTCCGGCACCGCCCCGATGACCTTCACCATCACCTCCACCAACTACCGCACGGACGGGCCCTGGACGTACCGGGTCCCGGCCGGCGGCAGCGTCAGCGACTTCTTCAACGCGGTCGCCTACAACAACGGCTGGTACGACTTCACCGTCACGGTGGACGCCGACAGCAGCTGGTCGCAGCGCTTCACCGGCCACCTGGAGACGGGCGCGCCCAGCGTCAGCGGCTGACCGTCCCGGTCGGACCGTCCCGGTTCACGCGTACGGGCCCCGGGGGAACCACGGATCGTGGACCTCCCGGGGCCCGGACGGCGTCAGCAGGGTGACGGTGAGCGGCCCGGCCGCGTACTCGGCGAGGTGCACCGCGCCGTAGCGGGTCTCCAGCTCGGCCTGCACCGGCACCGGCAGCTTGCTCAGCGCCCGCCGCAGCTGCAGCGCGTCCCGCCGGCTGACCGGGTGCGGGGTGCGCAGCACCAGGCGCAGCGGGCTGAGCGGTCCGGCCACCGGGACGCCGGTGCCCAGCTCGTAGCCGACCGCGCCGATCGGGCCCCAGGCCAGCCGGTGGTCCGCGACCAGCCGGCCGACCTCCGGCAGCAGGGCCAGCGCCGGGACACCGGTGACCCGCTCGGGGTCCAGCAGTCCCTGCCGGCCGACCAGCTGCTCGGGCCGCAGGGTCCGGGCCACCGCGGCCCAGGGCGCGAGGGCGTCCAGTCGCTGTCCGGGGCGCGGGCCGCGGACGGTGACCGGGATCCAGTGCTCGGGGGCGGCCTGCCGGCCCCGGGTGCAGCGCCGCGGGCGCGGGACGTCCACCGGGGCGTCGGCCGGCGAGGGCGCCCGGCCGACGGTGACCCACGGGTGCGCCCGCAGCACGGCCCGGGCCCAGTCCGGCAGCTCGCCGCCGGCCAGTGGGCGCAGCGAGCTCGGGCACTGCATCAGCAGCAGGTCGTGGGGGCCGGGCAGCCGTCCGTCCAGCGCGGCCAGCGCGCCGACCCGGCGGCGCGGTCCGTCGTGCAGTTCCTCGGTCGAGTTCCTCACACCGCCACCCTCCGCCCGTCCCGCGCCGCCCGGCTACGGCCCTTGGGCGCGTCGGGCCGGGACCAAAGGCTCAACGTGCGACCGCCGACTCCCGGTGTGAGAGTGGGGGACAGCCCGGTAATCCGTTCGGAGGAGGAGTCATGGGCATCCTCGACAGGATCTTCCACAGGGGCCACGAGGCCGGTGGCGCGGAGGCCGCCGAGCGCGCCGCGCTCGCCCACGACGAGGCCGCCGACGCGTACAGCGACGAGGTCGAACGGAGCAGGCAGACGCAGGAGCGGACGGCCGCCCAGGAGGAGGCCGACCGGCGCGCCGCCGAGAACATGACGGCCGAGGGCGACCCCTGGGACTGAGCCCGGACGGGCCCGCCGCCGTCAGCGCTCCCGCGGCGGCAGCGGCGGGCGCCGCAGGTCGGGCCGGGGCGTGGACTCCGGCGGGGGCGCCGCGGCCGGGGCGTCCTCCAGCAGGTCCAGGGCCAGTTGGACGGCGGTGACCAGCTCCGGGTGGCGCCCCCGCGCCCAGTCCCGCGGGGTGCGCAGCACGTGCACGTCCGGCTCGACGCCCCGGTTCTCCACCGACCAGCCGAGCCCGCCGCTGAACCAGGAGGCGTTCTTCGGCACCGAGATCTGGGTGCCGTCGCCCAGGGTGTGCCGCCCGGTCATCCCGACCACTCCGCCCCAGGTCCGGTTGCCGATCACCGGGCCGAGGCCGAGCAGCTTGATCGCCGCGATGATCACGTCCCCGTCCGAGCTGGTGGCCTCGTCCGCGAGTGCCACCAGGGGGCCGCGCAGGGCGTGCCGGGGCCAGCGGACGGGCTGGCGGTCGCGGCTGAAGTCCCAGGCGAGGACGTGCCGGGTGAGCTTCTCCAGGACGAGTTCGGAGACGTTGCCGCCGGCGTTGCCGCGTACGTCGAGGACCAGCGCGGGCTTGTCCAGTTCGCGCCGCAGGTCCCGGTTGAACTGCGCCCAGCCGGAGCCGCCGAGGTCCGGGATGTGCAGGTAGCCGCACCGGCCGTCGCTGAACTCCCGTACCAGGGAACGGCGTTTGGCCACCCAGTCCTGGTAGCGGACGGCCCGTTCGTCGGTCAGCGGGGTGACGGTGATCCGCCGCACCGGGCCGTCCGGGCCGCTGCGCAGGGCGAGTTCGACGGTGGTGCCGCCGGTACCGGCCAGCAGCGGCAGCGGGCCGCGCACCGGGTCCACCGGGCGGCCGCCGACCTCCAGCAGTTCGTCGCCGTCCCGGACGCCCTGGGCGGCCAGCGGGGCGCGGGCACGCGGGTCGGAGGACTCGCCGGGCAGCACCCGGTCGACCAGCCAGCGGCCGTCGGGGGCGCGGTGGGCGTTGGCGCCGAGCAGGCCGAGCGGCTGCTGGGCGAGGCCGGGGCCCTCGGCGCGCCGGGAGGGGGTGACGTAGGCGTGCGAGGTGCCGAGCTCGCCGAGGAGTTCGCGCAGCAGGTCGGCGAAGTCGTCGGGTGAGCAGACGCGGTCCAGCAGCGGTTCGTACTGGGCGACCAGCGCGGGCCAGTCCAGGCCGGACATCCGCTCGTCCCAGAACTGGTCCCGGACGATCCGGGCCGCCTCGTGGTACGCCTGGCGCCACTCGGCGGCCGGGTGCACGGTGTGGGTGATCCGGCGCAGGTCGACGGCGGTCCCGGCGGAGGGGGCGGCGACCGGGATCACCCGCAGCGTCCCGGCCGAGTAGACCGCGATCGAGCCGCCGTCCCCGGAGACGGCGTAGCCGTCCAGCTTGTCGACCAGGGTGCTGCGGGTGCCCCGGGCCAGGTCGAAGTGCTCCAGGGAGGGGCGGCCGGAGGTGTCGTCGGGGTTGGCGAAGGTCTGCCCGAGGGTGCCGGAGATCGGCCAGCGCAGCCAGACCAGGCCACCGCGCACCGCGTCGGTGGCCGAGTACTTGGAGGCGATCACCGGGAACTGGAGCAGCCGCTCGCCGATGCCCGCCGGGTCGACCCGGACGGTGCCGTCGCCGTCCCCGCGCGGGGCGGCCTCCTCGGCGGGCGCGGCGAACGGGGAGGGGGTGTCGGCGGCGAGCGGGACGAGGTACGGGCGGCAGCCGACCGGGAAGGAGAGGTCGCCGGTGTGCACGTCGTGGACGGGGTCGAAGCCGCGCCAGGACAGGAAGGCCAGGTAGCGGCCGTCCCGGGTGAACACCGGTTGCTCGTCCTCGAACCGGCCGTCGGTGACGTCGGTGGTCGGGGCGGGGGCGTCGGTGCGGGTGAGCCGGATCCGGCGCAGCGAGCGCCCGGCGGCCGGCTGGGACCAGGCGACCCAGTGCGAGTCGGGGGAGAACCGGGCGCCGGTGACCGGCCCGTGCTCGGAGGCGGCCAGTTCGCGCACCGCGCCGTCCTCGGCGGAGACCAGCAGCAGCCGGCCGTCCGAGGTGGTGGCGGCGAGCCGGGAGCCGTCGGGGGCGGCGGTGAGCTCCAGGACCCGGCCGAGCCGGCCGGCGGCGAGCACCCGGTGGCGGTGGGCCGTCGTCTCCTGGTGCGACGCCGTCTCCTGGTGGCCCGGCAGCGGCATCACCTCGATCGCGTCGGCGCCCTCGGCGTCGGTGATCCAGGCCGCCTCGCCGGTGTGCCCGAGCACCACCGGCAGCCGGGTGCGCACCCCGGGGGTGTCGGCGAGCGCCCGGGCCGGGCCGTCCTTGTGGGTGAGCCAGTACTGGCTGCCGCGCACGGTGATCACCCCGGCCCGGCCGGTCCGGTCGCAGGCGAGGTCCTTGACCTGGGAGGCCGCACTGACCTGGTACGGGCGGCGGCCGGCCCGGGCGCCGCCGAGCGGCACCCGCAGCCGGTGCGGGGCGGGGGCGTCCAGGCCGTCCAGCAGCCAGAGGTCGCCGGCGTGCTGGTAGACGATCCGGGTGCCGTCGGTGGCGGCCTCGCGGGCGTAGTAGGAGGCGTGGTCGGAGTGCCGGCGCAGGTCGGTGCCGTCGGGGCGGCAGGAGTAGAGGTTGCCGATGCCCTCGTGGTCGGAGAGGAAGGCGATCCGGTCGCCGACCGGCATGGGGGAGGCGAGGTGGCCGGTGTGCCCGGGGAGGATCGGCTCGCCGTCCACCCAGAGCCGGCCGGTCGCGCCGCCGCGGTAGCGCTTCCAGGCGGCGGGCTCGTGCGGGGCGGCGCCGGTGAGCAGGACGGTCCGGTCCCGGCTGAGCTGGGCGTCGCCGACCGGCCCCCAGGGCATCCGGCGGCCGGGGGAGCCGTCGGGCGGCAGGGCGTGCGCCCAGGTGTAGTGGCCGAAGGGCTCGTGGAAGGAGGTGACGGCCAGCACCTCGCCGTCCGGCAGCCAGCCGCGCACCCGGGTGTCCTGGCTGCCCCAGTGGCTGAGCCGGCGGGTCTCGCCGCCCTCGACCGGGGCGGTCCACACCTCGGGGGTCAGGCCGAGCCAGCTGGTCCAGGCGAGGGTGGTGCCGTCGGGGGAGAAGCGGGGGTGGCTGACCCGGGTGCGGTCGCAGCCGACCCGCCAGGCCCGGCCGGTGGCGGCGCCCCCGGGTTCCAGCGGGGCGATCCAGACGTCGTCCTCGGCGGTGAAGGTGAGCAGGCTGCCGTGCAGGTGGGGGTGGCGGAGGTAGCCGGGCGGGGTCACTCCTCCATCCTTCGACGGGGTGTCACCCGCGGCAACCGGAGACCACCCTCCCGCACCGGTCTGGACCATTGACAGCGCACTGCCGGATCCATTTCAGTGGTCTAGTCCAACTTGGGTGCCAGGCCGGGCCGTTCCCCCCACTGGCGCGTGCTCCGGCGTGCCCTCGGACGTCCCCCACGACCGTGCCACCGCAGGAGCACCCGCATGCGCAGAACCCTGAGAAACGGCCTCGCCGCCGGCACCGCCTCCGCCCTCGCCGCGGCCACCCTGGTCGGCGTCACCCTCGGCCTGGCACCCGCCGCCTCGGCCGGCGAGTTCCTGGTCAACGGCGGCTTCGAATCCGGCTCGCTCGGCCCCTGGAGCTGCACCGGCAACTCCGGCAGCGTCGTCACCAGCCCGGTGCACGGCGGCAGCCACGCGCTCGCCGCCGCGGCCACCGCGGGCGACACCGCCCAGTGCGCCCAGACCGTCGCCGTCGCACCGAACACCACGTACACGCTCAGTGCCTGGGTCAACGGCTCCTACGTCTACCTGGGCGTCGACGGCGGCGGCCCCAGCACCTGGACGCCCGGCACCGGCGGCGGCTACCAGAAGCTCAGCCTCGGCTTCACCACCGGTGCCAACCAGACCACCGCCACCGTGTACACCCACGGCTGGTACGGACAGGGCACCTACTACGCGGACGACGTCTCGCTGGACGGCCCGGGCGCGCCCAGCCCGACGCCGACACCCACTCCGACTCCGACCCCGACGCCCACGCCCACGCCCACGTCCACGCCGACCGGGACCCCGACGTCCACGCCGACCGGGACCCCGACGGGCACGCCCACCGGGACCCCGACCGGGACCCCCGCCGGCAACCACACCCTGGTCGGCTACCTGCACGCCAGCTTCGCCAACGGCGCGGGCTACACCCGGATGGCCGACGTCCCCAACTCCTGGGACATCATCGACCTCTCCTTCGGCGAGCCCACCTCCCCGACCTCCGGCGACATCCGCTTCAACCGCTGCTCGGCCACCGACTGCCCGACCGTCGAGTCCGACGCCGACTTCAAGGCCGCCATCGCCGCCAAGCGCGCCCAGGGCAAGAAGGTGCTGATCTCGATCGGCGGCCAGAACGGCCAGGTCCAGCTGACCACCACCGCCGCCCGGGACACCTTCGTCAGCTCGGTCTCGGCCATCATCGACAGGTGGGGCCTGGACGGACTGGACATCGACTTCGAGGGCCACTCGCTCTCCCTCGACACCGGCGACACCGACTTCAAGAACCCGAAGAGCGCGGTCGTCGTCAACCTGATCTCGGCGCTCAAGACCCTCAAGGCCAAGTACGGCCCGGGCTTCGTGCTGACCATGGCGCCGGAGACCTTCTTCGTCCAACTCGGCTACCAGTACTACGGATCCGGCCCTTGGGGCGGTCAGGACCCGCGCGCCGGGGCGTACCTGCCGGTGATCTACGCGCTGCGCGACGACCTCACCCTGCTGCACGTCCAGGACTACAACTCCGGCTCCGTCATGGGCCTGGACAACCAGTACCACTCGATGGGCGGCGCCGACTTCCACGTCGCGATGACCGACCTGCTGCTCAGCGGCTTCCCGGTGGCGGGCAACACCAACAACGTGTTCCCGCCGCTGCCCGCCTCGAAGGTCGCCATCGGCATGCCGGCCACCACCAACGCGGGCAACGGCTACGTCGCCCCGGCCGAGGTGGACAAGGCCCTGGACTGCCTCACCAAGCTGGCCAACTGTGGCACGTACGTGCCGCGTTCGGGCGCCCAGCCGAAGCTGGCCGGGCTGATGACCTGGTCGGTCAACTGGGACCAGTTCGGCGGCCGGGAGTTCTCCAAGAACTTCGACGCCTACTTCGGCCGCTGACCGGAGGCGGGGTCCGCACCCGTCGGGCGCGGACCCCGCGCGGCGCCGTCAGGCCGTCAGCAGCCGCTTCGCCCCCTCCACCACCGCCGGGGAGGCCTTGGCGAGGGAGCCCGCGGCGTACGGCGGCTGCGGGTCGTACTCGATGAGCAGCTGGATCGCCTGGGCGGTCCCGTCCCCGGCGATCAGGCCGGTCAGCCGCAGCGCGAGGTCGATCCCGGCCGAGACCCCGGCCGCGGTCGCGTACTTGCCGTCGACCACGATCCGCTCGGTGCCGGTGGGCTCCGCCCCGAACCGGGTCAGGCCGTCCAGCACGCCCCAGTGGCTGGTGGCCCGGCGGCCCTCCAGCAGGCCGGCGGCGGCGAGGATCAGCGAGCCGGAGCAGACCGAGGTGGTCCAGGTGGTGGTCGCGTCCACCCGGCGCACCCATTCGAGCACCGCCGGGTCCGTCAGCTGCGCCTCCGTCCCGGGCCCGCCGGGGACCAGCAGCACGTCGGCGGAGTCCACCTCGTCCAGGGTGGCGTCCGCGGTCAGCGCCAGGGTCATGTCGGAGCGGACCGGGCCGGGCTTCGCGGCGGTGAACACCACCTCGGCCCCGGGGATCCGGGACAGCACCTCGTACGGGCCGACCGCGTCCAGGGCGGTGAAGTCGTCGTAGAGCAGGAACGCGATGCGCATCAGTGACCTCCATCGGGCTGTGGACCGCCGGCCGGTGGACCGTCGGGCCGGGAACGGAAGCGGCGGCGGTACTCGGCGGGCGGGGCGGCCACGGTCCGGACGAAGGCGCGCCGCATCGCCTCCGGGGTGCCGTAGCCGCAGGAGCGCGCGATCGCCTCGACGCCGTCGTCGGTGTCCTCCAGCAGCCGCCGGGCGGCCTCCAGCCGGACCCCGTCCACGTACCGGCCCGGGGTCACCCCTACCTCGGCGGCGAAGGCCCGGGCGAAGTGCCGCGGCGACAGCGCCGACCGCCGGGCCAGCTCCTCCACCGAGAGGTCCGCCCCGGGGTGCTCGGCGATCCACTGCTGCACCTCGCGCAGCGGCTGCCGGGCCGCCACCTGGGCGGCCAGCTGGGTGCTGAACTGGGCCTGGTTGCCCGGCCGGCGCAGGAAGACCACCAGGTGACGGGCGATCAGCAGCGCGGCGTCCCGGCCGTGGTCCTCCTCGACCAGGGCCAGCGCCAGGTCGATCCCGGCGGTGACCCCGGCCGAGGTGGCGACGTGCCCGTCCCGGACGTGGATCGGGTCCGGGTCGACCGCCACGTCGGGGAACCGGCGGGCCAGCTCCCCGCAGTACGCCCAGTGGGTGGTCGCCCGGCGCCCGGACAGCAGTCCCGCCTCGGCGAGCAGGAAGGCCCCGGTGCACACCGACACCACCCGCTCGGCCCGGTCGGCCAGCTCCCGGATCCGCGCCACCAGCGCGCCGTCCGGGTGCTCGAAGTCCACCCCGCCGGGGACCAGCAGCGTGTGCACCGGCCCGACCTCGGCGAGGTCGGCGTCCGGCAGCAGCCGCAGCCCGCTGGAGCTGCGCACCGGCCGGCCGCCGGCGGAGGCGGTGGTCACCCGGTAGGCGCCCGGCTGCCCGGCGGCCGCGCCCGCCCCCGCGAACACCTCCAGGGGGCCGGTCACGTCCAGGCTCTGCACGTCGTCGTAGAGGACGACGACCACGCTGCGCGCTCTCATGCGGCCAGCCTGTCACCGGCCCGCGACGGCAGCAATGACCGGTTTCCCACCTTTCCTGCCACGGGGCGCGCGGGTACGCCGGAACGCCGAGAGGCCCCTTGCTCTCGCAAGGGGCCTCTCGGCTGTCTGTGCGCCGCCAGGGACTCGAACCCCGGACCCGCTGATTAAGAGTCAGCTGCTCTAACCAACTGAGCTAGCGGCGCCTGCTGACGTGGAGAACATTACCTGGTCAGCGGCCGAAACACACAATCGGCCCGGAGGCCCTCAGGCGGTCAGCACCACCTTGCCGCGGACGTGCCCGGTGGCGACCAGCCGGTGCGCCTCGGCGGCCTTCTCCAGCGGCAGCGTCTCGGCGATCTCCAGCCGCAGCCCGCCCGCCTCCCACAGCCGGACCAGCTCGGCCAGCCGCTCGGCGGTGCGCGGCCCGCGCAGCCCCCGGACGCCCAGCCGCTCGGCCTCCGGGTAGTCGACCACGGTGCCGATCCGGTCCCGGTCGGCGACCAGCTCGACGGAGGCGGCCAGCGCGCCCCGCCCGGCCGCGTCGAAGGCCGCGTCCACCCCCTGCGGCGCGACCGCCCGGACCCGCTCGACCAGCCCCTCGCCGTACGCGACCGGGATCGCGCCCAGTCCGCGCAGGTAGGCGTGGTTGCGCTCGCTCGCGGTGCCGACCACGGTGGCGCCCAGCGCGCGGGCGAGCTGGACGGCGACGGTGCCCACCCCGCCGGAGGCGCCGTGCACCAGCACGGTCTCCCCGGGGCCGACCCCGAGCAGGTCGAGCGCCACGTGCGCGGTCTGCCCGGAGGCGGAGAGCGCGCCGGCCTGCTCCCAGGGCATCCCGGCGGGCTTGGCCACCAACTGGCCGGCGTCCACCGTGACCAGCTCGGCCTGGCAGCCCAGCACCCGGAAGCCCAGCACCTCGTCGCCGACCCGCCACGGCCCGGCGCCCGGCCCGAGCCGGTCCACCACCCCGGCGAACTCGTTGCCCAGGACGAACGGCTCCGCGGCCACCAGCCCCGGCGGGCGGAAGCCCTCCCGGATCGCGAGGTCCACCGGCTGGACCGCGGCGGCGTACACCCGCACCCGGACCTCTCCCGGGCCGGGTTCCGGGTCCGCCACCCCGGTGACCCGCAGGACCTCGGGACCGCCGGACCTCGGTACGGTGACCGCCTTCATGGGGTGCTCCTCTCGCCGGCACTGGCCGATCCGCTGCTCGAACGTCCCGATCCTCGGATGTGAAGTGCGCTTGAGGTCAAGGGTCCGTCCGGCGTGTCCCCGCGAATGGGCGCATTGTCAGATTTATCCTGGGCGGCGCTCAGCCGTCCGTCGCCGAACCGTCGCCGAACCGTCGTCGAGAGGAACCTCCCCGTGGGCCAGCTGCCCCTGTTCTTCCTGGTGCTGCTCGCCTCCGTGGTGACCATGCCACTCGCCCGCAAGACGGGCGTGCCGCAACCGGTCCTGATGACCCTGCTCGGCATCGTCATGGCGATCGTCCCGCAGATCCCGGACGTCAAGATCGAGCCCGAGCTGATCCTCCCGCTGGTCCTGCCGCCGCTGATCTTCGCCGTCGCCCGGCGCTCCAGCGTCCGCTACTTCAAGGCCAACGCCCGCTCGATCCTGCTGCTGGCCGTCGCCCTGGTGGTGGTCACCACCGTCGCGGTGGCCGGCACCGTGCACTGGCTGCTGCCCGCGCTGCCGCTCGCCGCCGCGATCGCGGTCGGCGCGCTGGTCTCCCCGCCCGACCCGGTGGCCGCCGTCGCGGTGGCCGGCAGCATCGGCCTGCCGCGCCGGCTGGTGGCGATCCTGGAGAGCGAGGGCCTGTTCAACGACGTCACCGCGATCGTCGTCTACTCGCTCGCCATCGAGGCCGTGGTCAGCGGCGACTTCTCGGTCGGCCACGCGGCGCTGCGCTTCGTGCTGTCCGCCGTGCTCGCGGTGGTCGTCGGCGTGGTGCTGGGCTGGGTGAACGCCAAGCTCGCCGACCGCCTGGACGACCCGACCCAGCAGGTCGCGCTCAACCTGCTGGTGCCCTTCGCCGCCTACACCGTCGCGGAGGAGATCCACGGCTCCGGCGTGCTCGCCGTGGTGATCTGCGCGCTCTACCTCGCCGAGCGGGCCTCCGACGCGGACGCCGTCGCCTACCGGCTGGTCGGCAACGCCTTCTGGGAGGTGGTCGAGATCCTGATCACCGGCGTCGCCTTCGGCCTGATCGGCCTGGAGCTGGCCACCGTGCTCAAGGAGGCCGGCCGCGGCTGGACCGGCTTCCTCGGCGACGCCGCGGTGGTCATCGCGGTCGTGGTGGCGGTCCGGCTGCTCTGGCTGCTGCCGGCCGGCTGGCTGTCGAAGAAGCTGCGCAAGAACAACGAGGAGGACACCCCGTTCAGCTGGAGGGAGAGCGTGGTGCTCTGGTGGTCCGGCATGCGCGGGGTGGCCACCGTCGCCCTGGCCCTGGCCATCCCGCTCACCCTGCACTCCGGCGCCGACTTCCCGGAGCGCGGCCGACTGGTGTTCATCGCGTTCAGCGTGGTGCTGTTCACCCTGCTGGTGCAGGGCCTGACCCTGCCCTGGCTGGCCAAGCGGCTCCAGCTGGACATCGACCAGGACGCGCACGAACAGGCTGTGCGCCGGCTGTGGTGGCGCGCCGCCAAGGCCGGGCTGGAGCGGCTCGGCGAACTGGAGGAGCAGGACAGGCTGCCGGCCGAGGTCGCCGACCGGCTGCGGGACCGTCAGCACGACCGGCTGGCCCGGCTCTGCCCGGAGAACTACGCCGAGGAGGAGGCCGCCGAGGCGAAGCAGCGGATCGCCCAGTGGCGGGCCGCCGCCGAGGTCGAGCAGGAGATGATCGCCGCCTCCCGCCGCGAGATGCTGGTCGCCCGCAGCGAACTCGGCGCCGACCCGGAGCTGGTGGACCACGTGCTGCGCGGACTGGACCTGCGCTCCGAGCGGAAGTGAACGCACCGCGAGCGGCGGGTGCAACGGAAGTGACGGGCAGTCCGGCCGCCCGGCGGCACGGCCCCCGACCGGCCGGAATGTGCACCACCCCCGCCGGAGTTGCATAGGCTGAACCCGGGCAGGCCGTCAACGGAGTCGGCGCACCACCCGTACCGCCGCAACCTCGCGAAGCCGCTCGACGACGACCGGCCCCACGCCTGGCCCTGCCGGTTTCTGCACCCAGATGAATCGAGGACCCACCGATGTCGGAGACCCGCGCCGACGCCCGCACCCCGCTCGACCGCACCCCGCAGTGGGCCGCCCTGGCCAAGCACCGGGCCGAGCTGGGCGAGACCCACCTGCGCGAGCTGTTCGCCGCCGACCCCGAGCGCGGCCGCACCCACACGCTCCAGGTCGGCGACCTGCACGTGGACTACGCCAAGCACCTGGTCACCGACGAGACGCTGGAGCTGCTGCGCGAGCTCGCCGCCGCCACCGGCGTCGCCGAGCTGCGGGACGCCATGTTCCGCGGCGAGAAGATCAACATCACCGAGCAGCGGGCCGTCCTGCACACCGCGCTGCGCGCCCCGCGCGGCGCCGTCGTCGAGGTGGACGGCGTGAACGTCGTCCCCGCGGTGCACGCCGTCCTGGACAAGATGGCCGCCTTCGCCGACCGGGTCCGCAGCGGCGAGTGGAAGGGCCACACCGGCAAGCCCATCCGCACCGTGGTCAACATCGGCATCGGCGGCTCCGACCTCGGCCCGGCGATGGCCTACGAGGTGCTGCGCTCCTTCGGCAGGCGCGACCTGGCGGTCCGCTTCGTCTCCAACGTGGACGGCGCCGACCTGCACGAGGCGGTCCGGGACCTCGACCCGGCCGAGACGCTGTTCATCGTGGCCTCGAAGACCTTCACCACCATCGAGACCATCACCAACGCGATCTCCGCCCGCGGCTGGCTGCTCGACGGCCTTGGCGCCGGCACCGAGGCGGTGGCCAAGCACTTCGTCGCGCTGTCCACCAACGCCCAGGGCGTGCAGGACTTCGGCATCGACACGGCCAACATGTTCGAGTTCTGGGACTGGGTCGGCGGCCGCTACTCCTACGACTCGGCGATCGGCCTCTCGCTGATGATCGCCATCGGCCCGGACGCCTTCCGCGAGATGCTGGACGGCTTCCACCTGGTCGACGAGCACTTCCGCACCGCCGCGCCGGAGCAGAACGTCCCGCTGCTGCTCGGCCTGCTGGGCGTCTGGTACGGCGCGTTCTTCGACGCCCAGGCGCACGCGGTGCTGCCGTACTCGCACTACCTGTCCAAGTTCACCGCCTACCTCCAGCAGCTGGACATGGAGTCCAACGGCAAGTCGGTGACCCGCGACGGCACCCCGGTCGGCTGGCAGACCGGCCCGGTGGTCTGGGGCACCCCCGGCACCAACGGCCAGCACGCCTACTACCAGCTGCTGCACCAGGGCACCAAGGTGGTCCCGGCCGACTTCATCGGCTTCGCCCGCCCCGTCGCCGACCTGCCCGACCGCCTGGCCGCCCAGCACGACCTGCTGCTGGCCAACTTCTTCGCCCAGACCCAGGCGCTGGCCTTCGGCAAGACCCCGGAGGAGGTCGCCGCCGAGGGCGTGCCGGCCGAGCTCGTCCCGCACAAGACCTTCAAGGGCAACCACCCGACCACCAGCATCCTGGCCGCCGAGCTGACCCCGTCGGTGCTCGGCCAGCTGGTCGCGCTGTACGAGCACAAGGTGTTCGTCCAGGGCGCGATCTGGAACATCGACTCCTTCGACCAGTGGGGCGTCGAGCTGGGCAAGGTGCTCGCCAAGCGGATCGAGCCGGTGCTGCTCACCGGTGAGGGCGGCGGGCAGCTGGACAGCTCCACCGCCGCGCTGGTGGCTCGCTACCGCGCGCTGCGCGGCCGCTGAGCGCGGGACCGGGCCGTCCGCTCCGGCGGGCGGCCCGGCTCTCCCCGTCCAGGCTCACGGGGTGGAAACGCCGGAAGGCCCCGTGCTCTCGGAAGGGGGCTTCCCGCTGTCTGTGCGCCGCCAGGGACTACAACCCCGGCCCCCCTGAGTAACAGTCAGCAGCGCTGACCAACTGAGCTAGCGGCGC
>NZ_JBHZCY010000129.1:0-26670 GCF_042786665.1 Kitasatospora sp. NPDC059146
CACCGGCGCGGCGCCCGGGGGCGCGGGCACCGGCGCGGCGCCCGGGGGCGCGGGCACCGGCAGCTCCGGGAACGGCACGACAGCAGCCGTGACGGTCACCGCAGCCGCTGTGGCGGCCACGGCGGCTGTGGCGGCCACACCGACGGCACCCGCGACGACCACGGCGGGAGCGTCCGGCGAGCACCTCGGCGCCCCGCACCCCCTCGAAGCGGACCCCACCCACCGGCCCGCCACACCGGCCCTACCGGCGGCGGGCCCGCTGCCCTCCCCCGCCGCCCCCGCCGCCCCCGTGCCCCGGCAGGCGGCCCAGCAGGCCGCCGTACCGGACCCAACTCCCCTTCCCACCAATCCCGTCGGAACGAGCGCCCCGGCACCCCGCGCCGGGGAGCCGACCGTGGCCGGGCCCGCGGAGAGCACGGTCGAGGCGCTGACGGCCGTGCTGCCGCACGGCTTCTGGTTCCCCGGCACGACCGTCCCGGCCGCCGTGCCGGACCCCCTGCTCCGGGCCGCCACGGCGCCCGGCACCCCGGTGCTGGTGGTAGGCCGACCGCACGCGCCCTTGCCACCGGCCGCCGACGTCGCCGCAATCGCCGCCGCCGTCGCCGCTGCCCGGCCCGGCCCGCCCGACGCCCGTCCCGCCGAGCTGCTGATCAGTGCGCCCTGGGCCGACCCCGCGCAGCTCGTAGCCCTGACCGGGGCGCTCGCGGCGACCCTGGGCCACGACGTGCGGGCCGCTGTCGGCCTGCCGACACGGACCGCGAGCGGCTGGTCCGCCCGTGTCCTGGGCGCCGACGGGGCCCCGGGCTGGGAGCCGTGGCTGACCGAGCTGACCGCCTGCCGCGAGCTGGGGCGGGTGATCGCCTCCGCGTGGCGCCCCCTGCCCGCGGCCTTCGCCGACTGCGGGCCGGCGCTCCATCAGGCCCCGGTCGCGGGCTGGCGCCTGGAGGCCGTTCCGGCCGGGCTGTGGCTGCGGCCCGACCAGGTGCCGGACGACCGCGGCCCCCGCCTGCTCGCCCCGGACCCGACCCGGCCGACCCTGATCGCGGGTTCGGCCGACCGGCCGGCGCCCGCCGAGGTCCTCGCCGTCCTGGAGGACCTGGTGTCCGCCCTCACCGAACCGGGCGCCCCCGCCCCGCGACTGCTCCTGCCCGCCACCCCCACCGTCCGACGAACCCACCCGGCCACCCCTGCCACCCCCACCCCGCCGGAACCCATCGCCCCGGCCACCGCCGCGACCGTCACCACCCAGAGCACCACCCCCGACACCCCCGCACCGACCCCCGAACCGGCCGGCCCGCAGGACCCGCCCACCCCGCAGGCCGAAGGGGCGGGCCCCGGCGAGCCCCCGGCCCCGCCGCAGGGCGCCATCGTCCCCGGCTCCCCCGACTCCCCCGACACCCCCGGTCGTGCCGCCGCGCCCCGCCTCCTCGTCCCGCCCACCGTCGGCACCACCGCCGCCGGCCGCGCGTCCACGCCCGCCGAGCGGGCCGCCTTCCGGGCCCTGCTGGGTGCGGACTTCCACCGCTACGCCGGCCGCGCCGAGCAGGCGGCGCTGCGGATGCCGGCGCTGCGCGCCCAGGCGCGGGACGACCTGAAGGACGACCTGGCGGCGGTCTACCTGCACCACGCCGACACCGGTATCCCGGTGCACCGCGCCGAGTTGGTCGAGGCCGCCCGCCGCGGCGACCACGCCACCGGGCCGCTGGCCCCGTACCTGGCCTGTCTGGGGTCCGGGTTGCGGCGGCTGCCCAACCACCGGGGCGCGGTGCTGCTGGGCGCCGAGGCCGGCGAGGAGGTGCTGGCGCAGTACGTGCGCGGCGCGCTGCTGGTGGAGCCCGCGCCCGTGGTGGGGACCGCGGAGGCGGAGGTGGTGCCGGGCACGGGCGTGGAGTTCCTGGTGTGGTCCGCCACCGGCCGCCGCACGTCCGTGATCGCCGAGGAGGGGGATCCCGAAGTGGTGTTCCCGCCCGGCACCCGTTTCCTGGTGCTGGACGTCCTGCCCGCCGGCGAGGACCGCCCGGCCCGGGTGCTGCTGCGGGAGACCGGCCAGGCACCCGCGCCGGAGGGGGAGGGGGCCGGGGACGAGCAGGACCGTTCCCGTCTGCTCGCCTGGCAGGCCCGCCGTGACCAGCTGCCGCCCGAACGCCTGCGGGCCCCGGCCCGCCCCGAGCGCCTGCGCCTGACCCCGGGCGTGCGGCCCGACGACCCACGAGGAGTTCCCTCATGACGCATCAGGAGCAGTACACGCTGTACCGGCAGGAGGCGAAGCTGCTGGCCGCGGTCGGGGAGCACGTCCACCACCAGGTCGGCCGGGTCACGGTGCGCCTGCCCGCGGAACTGGCCCGCGCCGCGATGGCGGCCTGGGAACGCGACGACGAGGGCGAACTCGGCGAGGAGACCTGGGAGGAACGTGAACAGAGGGACCAGGCCGGCGAGTTGGCACTGATCGGCCTGGCCCTCACGGAGGACGGCCGCCACGATGGCGGGGAGGTCGTCGTCGACCTGCACGTCAGCTCCGCCGGGGCCGCCTTCCGCGCGTACATCGAGGCGGCGGGGCCGGCGTTCCGGCAGACGGGCCCGGCCTACCCGCCGCCCCCGCAACCGGACCCCGACGCCTGACGCCCGTACCACCCCCCGGCGCCCGGGGCGCGGCGGCGCGCCCCTGTCGGATGTCAGGGACCGCCCTGGCCCGCACGTTCCTACGCTGGCGAGCACTGGCCCCGACCGCAGGTGGGGGCCGCCGCACCAGCGAGGGAGTACACCATGCGAAGGATCACCCGTGCCCTGACCGCCGTCGCGATCACGGCCGCCGCACTGACCGCCGTGGGCACCGGCGGCGCCGGCGCCGCCGTCACCGGCGACTGGGCGGGCTGCCCGTCCGGCGCCGTCTGCGTCTACCCGCAGGACCAGAACCCGGCCGTCTCCCCCAGCGCCGTGTACTGGAGCTACGGCGCCCACAACCTCAGCGGCCAGTACGGCAACCACTGGGTACTGAACAACCAGACCGGCGGCGCGCACGCCCACCTGTGCAAGAGCAGCGGCGGCGGCAACTGCGTGTACGACATCCCGGCCCAGAACGGCGTCTACTACGACCTCGGGCCGATCAACTCGATCACCCTCGACCGGCCCTGACGATTCGTCAGGTCGGGGCTGTCCGACGATCGTGAGGTGCCCGCCGCATCAGGGGAGCGGCGGGCACCTCGCCGTCTCCCCGGCAGGACGGCGCGGCACTCCTGCCGCACGGCACCGGGCTCCCCCCGCCTACCGAGAAGCCGAGCCTCTATCCCGGTACCACCGCCATGTCAAGCGCACACGCCGGGAAAACCAAAAGCGTTCACGAAGATAACGAATAGCAGGCGTTCGCTCGGAGTCTGGTTTTACTTCTTGACGCCATGTACGCGGTCAGGGTTGACTCCCCCCACCCCGCCGCACCGTCGCGGCGCCCCAGGGAGAGGCACCCGTATGAACGCCGTACTGCGTCGCGTACTCGTCCCGACCGTCGGCCTCGCGCTGGCGCTTTCCATGACCGCCGCCTGTGGCAAGGCCGGCGGCGACAAGAAGGACTCCGCCGCCTCCGGCGACAGCACCTCCATAGGCCTGCTGCTGCCCGAGAACGCCTCCTCCGTGCGCTACGAGTCCTTCGACCGGCCCTTCATCGAGGCCAAGGTCAAGTCCCTGTGCGCGGGCTGCAAGGTGCTCTACAACAACGCCGAGGGCAGCGCCGCCAAGCAGAAGCAGCAGTTCGACACCCTCCTCACCCAGGGCGTCAAGGTCATCATCCTGGACGCCTTCGACGCCAAGTCCACCCAGAGCTGGGTGCAGGAGGCCGCCGCCAAGGGCGTCAAGGTCCTCGCCTACGACCGCCTGGCCACCGGCCCCGTCTCCGCCTACGTCTCCTTCGACAACGAGAAGGTCGGCGAGCTCCAGGGCCAGGCCCTGCTGGACGCCCTGGGCCCCCAGGCCCCCGACGCGAACATCGTCATGATCAACGGCGACGAGGCCGACCCCAACGCCGCCCAGTTCAAGACCGGCGCGCACAAGGTCCTCGACGGCAAGATCAAGAAGGTCGTCTACGAGCAGTCCGGCCAGTGGAACCCCACCGTCGCCGGCCAGAAGATCGCCGCCGCCGTCACCCAACTCGGCAAGAACGGCTTCCAGGCCGTCTACTCCGCCAACGACGGCATGGCCGGCGCCATCATCACCCAGCTCCAGGGCTCCGGCATCAAGGTCCCCGTCGGCGGCCAGGACGCCGGCCTCGACGCCATCCAGCGCGTCGTCAACGGCGACCAGGCCTACACCATCTACAAGGCCTACAAGCCCCTCGCCGAGTCCGCCGCCGAACTGGCCGTCGACCTCCTCCAGGGCAAGGACGTGAAGTCCGTGGCCACCACCACCGTCGACAGCTCCACGGACAAGAACATCCCGGCCAAGCTCCTGGACGCCAAGGTCGTCACCAAGGCCGACATCGCCCAGACCGTGATCGCCGACGGCCTCTACAAGGCCTCCGACATCTGCACCGCCGACTACGCCGCCGCCTGCACCGCCGCCGGCCTCAAGTAGCCCACCACCCCCGAACATTCAGGATGGTTCATGTGACAGGCGCACCCGTCCTCCAGCTGCGCTCGGTCTCCAAGCGCTTCGGCGCCGTCCAGGCCCTCACCGACATCGACCTCGACGTCCACCCGGGCGAGGTCCTCGCCCTCGTCGGCGACAACGGCGCCGGCAAGTCCACCCTCGTCAAGACCATCGCCGGCGTCCACGCCGTGGACGAGGGCACCATCACCTTCCGCGGCACCCCCGTGCGCCTGGCCCGCCCCCAGGACGCCACCGCCCTCGGCATCGCCACCGTGTACCAGGACCTCGCCCTCTGCGACAACCTCGACGTCATCGCCAACCTCTTCCTCGGCCGCGAACAACTGCGCCACGCCCTGCTCGACGAAGTCGCCATGGAGCAACGCGCCCGCGACCTGCTGGACACCCTCGCCATCCGCATCCCCGACGTGCACGCCCCCGTCGCCGCCCTCTCCGGCGGCCAGCGCCAGGTCGTGGCCATCGCCCGCGCCCTGGTCGGCGAACCGTCCCTCGTGCTGCTGGACGAACCCACCGCCGCGCTCGGCGTCGAACAGACCGCCCAGGTCCTCGACCTGGTGGAACGCCTGCGCGACCGCGGCCTCGCCGTGATCCTGATCAGCCACAACATGGCCGACGTACGGGCGGTGGCCGACACCGTCGCCGTCCTGCGCCTGGGCCGCAACAACGGCGTCTTCCCCGTCGCCGACACCACCCAGGAACAGATCGTCGCCGCCATCACCGGCGCCGACGACAACGCCCACGCCCGCCGCCGGGCCCGCCGCGCCGAGGAGGAGGACGCCGCATGACCGCCCCCGCCCCCGACCCCCGCCTGCACGTCACCGCCCCGACCTGGGCCGGACGAGCCGACGCCGCCCGGCGCCGGCTCGCCTCCGGCGAACTGGGGTCGCTGCCCGTGGTCGTCGGACTGGTCGTCATCGCGATCGTCTTCCAGTCCGTCACCCACCACTTCCTGCAGGCCGACAACCTCACCAACATCACCCGCTTCATCGCCGGACCGGGGCTGATAGCCGTCGGCGTCGTCTTCGTCCTCATCCTCGGCGAGATCGACCTCTCCCTCGGCTCGGTCGCCGGCGCGTCCTCCGCCATCACCGCCGTCCTCGCCGTACGCCAGGGCTGGCCGGAATGGCTCGCCATCGCCGCCGCCCTCGCCGCCGCCTGCGTCATCGGCGCCCTGCACGGCCTGCTCTTCGCCCGCGTCGGCGTCCCCGCCTTCGTCGTCACCCTCGCCGGCATGCTCGCCTGGAGCGGCCTCCAGGAATGGGTCCTCGGCGACGCCGGCACCGTCAACAACCCCCACGACGGCATCGTCGCCGGCCTCGACTCCACCTTCCTCGGCGACGGCGACATCGCCTACGCCTGGGGCCTCGCCGTCCTCGCCCCCGCCCTCTACCTGCTCGCCCAACTGCGCACCGCCCGGCGGCGGTCCGCCGCCGGCCTGGCCTCCCGGCCGCTCGCCGACACGGTGCTGCGCACCGCCGCGCTGGCGGTGCTCGCCCTGGCCGCCGCGTACGCCCTCAACCAGGACCGCGGCCTGCCGCTGTCCCTGGTCGTCCTGCTCGGCGTGGTCGTCGCCACCGACTTCACCCTGCGCCGAACCCGCTTCGGGCGGCAGATCTTCGCCCTCGGCGGCAGCGTCGAGGCGGCCCGGCGCGCCGGCGTCAACGTCGCCCGCGTCCGGGTCACGGTGTTCATGCTCTCCGCGCTGCTGGCCGGCCTCGGCGGCCTCTTCTACGCCTCCCAGCAGGGCTCCGCCGACAAGCAACTCGGCAGCGGCAACGTCCTGATGATGGCCATCGCCGCCGCCGTCATCGGCGGCACCAGCCTCTTCGGCGGCCGCGGCAACACCTGGTCCGCGCTGCTGGGCATCCTGGTCATCCAGTCCATCACCACCGGCCTGGACATGGTCCACGCCGCCCAGGCCATCCAGTACATGATCACCGGCGCGGTCCTGCTCGCGGCCGTCGTCCTCGACTCCCTCACCCGCCGCACCCGGGCCGCCCGCAGATAGCCCCGGCCGCCCGTCAACCCGCTCCCCGCCACCCCGAAACCCCGGGACGGCGGGGAGTCCGGCGTTCCGCCCCGCCCGCACAGCGGCCCACCTACGCCGACGAGTCCGGTATCGACCACCGAAGGGCACTCAACCCATCCGCCCCGACCCCGGTGAACAACCAACCGTCCCGCACTGGGCGACCATCCTGAGTGACCCTCACCACCGGACACACCAGCCTTCCGGAGGCAGCGCTCCGCGTAGCGCCCGCCTTCTCGCTCCACGGCGTGTCGCAGCGTCCGAGGCGCAGAGTCCCGATCTGCTGCCGGACCGTTACTCCTCAGGGTCGGTCGGATCCTCGCCGACCGGCACGCCCTGAACGAAGGTGACGTCGGGTTCGGAGGCAGGGTTGATCCAGCACCGCATGGTGAGAACCGGGGAGAAGGACTTCGCGTCAGCGGCGAAGACCCGTTCGGCCTGGACGAAGTCGGGGTTGGCTATGCCGACGGAGAGGAGATGCGCATGTCCAGCGGGTGCAGCGAGCGCGGATGGCGGCAGAACTCCAGGAACTCGGAGCGGTTCTTGGTCTTCTTCACGCAGCCGGTGAAGCCGCCGTCCGGGCCGGGGAGTTCGGCGAGGTCTGAACCTACGGCAGCCTTCCGCACCGCCGCCCCGGAAGCCGGGGCGGCGGGGCTTCGTCGTCGGCCGGCCTCAGGCCGGGTGGAGGCCCGGGTTGCCGGCCTCGGTCACGAAGGACGCGGCCGTGGAGACCGTTCCGCCGGGGCGGGTGATGTGGGAGACGGTGCGGTAGTCGGCGCGGGCCCGGTGGCGGTCCAACGTCAGGGTGGTGTAGCCGCGGCGGCCGTCGTAGAACTTCATGTGGGGGTTGGCGGCCGTCAGCGTGGCCCAGTTGGAGGGCTTCTCCTCGCCGTCGCCGTCGCTGCTGACGGAGGTGCCGACGATCTCCACGCCGACCGTCCGGGAGCCCGGGTCGTCGAAGTCCCGCTTGACGTCCATCGCGTAGGCGACGTGGACGTCTCCGGTGAGCAGCAGCAGGTTCTTCGTACCGGCCTCGTCGACGGCCTTGAGGAAGCGCTCGCGCGCCGCCGGGTAGCCGTCCCAGGCATCCATCGACAGCTTCGAGCGCTCGGCGGTGGTGTTCTTGCGGCGGGAGAACACCACCTGCTGGGGCACCACGTTCCAGGTCGCCCGGGAACGCCGCAGCCCCTCGGCGAACCAACGCTCCTGGGTGGCGCCCATCAGGGTGCGGCGCGGGTCCTGGGACTCGGGTGTCGGGTACTGCCAGCCGTCGCCGTTGGCCTGATCGTCGCGGTACTGGCGGGTGTCGAGGATGTCGAACTGCGCGAGCTGCCCGCAGTGGACCCGCCGGTAGAGGGTGAGGTCGGTGCCGCGAGGCTGGGGCAGGCGCAGCGGCTGGTTCTCCCAGTAGGCGCGGTAGGCGGCGGCACGGCGGGCGACGAAGGGGGCCGGGTCCTGGTTCTTCTCGGGGATGCCGGCGGCGTAGTTGTTCTCGACCTCGTGGTCGTCCCAGGTGACGTACCAGGGGTGGGCGGAGTGGGCGGCCTGGAGGTCGGGGTCGTTCTTGTAGAGGCTGTAGCGCAGCCGGTAGTCCTCCAGGGTGACGGTCTCGTGGTCGAGGGCGGCGGGCAGGACGCGGTCGGTGTACTTGCGGTCGCCGCCGGCCGCGTCGATGGCGTACTCGTAGACGTAGTCGCCGACGTGGAAGACGGCGTCGAGGTCCTCGTCGGCGAGGTGGCGGTAGGCGGTGAAGTAGCCGTCCTCGTAAGCCTGGCAGGAGACGACGGCGAAGCGGGTGCGCTCCGGGCGGCGGGTGCGGGCGGGGGCGGTGCGGGTGCGGCCGACGGGGCTGGCCCAGGCGCCGACGGTGAAGCGGTAGAAGTAGCCGCGGGCCGCGTCGAGGCCGTCGACGTCGACGTGGACGGCGTAGTTGAACTCGGCGTGGGCGCGGACGGAGCCGCGTCGCTCGACGCGGCGGAAGCGCTCGTCGCGGGCGATCTCCCAGCCGACCCGGACGGATCCGGCCGGGGGCAGGCCGCCGCCGGGTTCCAGGGGGCGCGGAGCGAGGCGGGTCCACAGCACGACGGCGTCGGGCAGCGGGTCGCCGGAGGCCACGCCGAGGGTGAACGGGTCGTCGGTGATCAGGCGCGGCGCGAACTCGGGGGTGTCGGCGTGGGCGGAGGGCAGGTTGACGGTGAAGGCGAGCGCGGCGGCGGCCGAGGTGACGGTCAGGAAGCGGCGCCGGTCCAGGCGCGCGGCGGCCTCGCGCAGCAGGCGGTCGGGCGAGGGGCGTTCGGCGGGACGGGGCATGGCGGGGCGGCCTTTCGCTGCTGGGGGCGGTTCGACTCCGGGAGTGTGCGAAGGAATTGGAGTGGACCGCTCCGTACGCCGGAGGTCCGGACCCGGGCGGCGGGGTGATCATCCGATGGGAGATTGGTGAAGGTCCGACAGATGCCCTGATACCTGGGGGAATCCGGGCGATGAGCCTCCTTTCGCAGGACACGGGACGGACCATCGTGCGGGAACGGTGCACGCCCGGGCCGTTTCCGGCCCGGGCGTGCAAGGGGTTGGTCAAGCGGGTGTCCTGGGGATCGGTCGAGCGGGCGGGCCGCGCCGGATCCCTCCGGGAGGTCAGATCCGCCCGGAGAAGGTGTCGCACTGAGTCATGTCGCCGCCGCGGTAGCCGGTCGTGAACCACGCCTTGCGCTGCGCGGAGGAACCGTGCGTCCACGCCTCCGGATTGATCCTCCCGGTGGCCTGCTTCTGGATCCGGTCGTCACCCACCGCCGCCGCCGCGTCCAGGCCCTGGGCGATGTCCTGATCCGTCAGCACCGAGATCAACGGACGCCCCGTGGAGGCCTGCGGGGTCGTGGTCGCGTGGTGCGCCCACACCCCCGCGTAGCAGTCGGCCTGCAGTTCCAGGCGTACCGAGGCGCTGTCCGCGCCCTGCCGGTCGTTGCCGACCTTCTGCATGGTGCCGAGCAGGTTCTGCAGGTGGTGCCCGTACTCGTGCGCCACCACGTACGACTCCGCGAACGGGCCGCCCTTGGCGCCGAAGCGGCTGGACAGCTCGTCGAAGAACCCCAGGTCGAAGTACGCCATCCGGTCACCTGGACAGTAGAACGGACCCACCGCCGAGGTCGCCGGACCGCAGGCGGTGGAGACCCGGTTGGTGAACAGCACCGTCTGGGCGGGCTTGTACGCCACCTTCGTACGGGCCGGCAACTCCGCCCCCCAGAACTCCTGCAGGCTGTTGGTCACCGCCGTGATCCGGCAGTCCTGACGCTTGTTCGCGTCCACACCCTTCTTGCAGGACTCGCGCACCTCGCTGTCCGTCCGCGCCCCGGTGGTGGAGGAGCCGCTGCCACCGCCGTCGGACAGGCCCAGCAACTGCGGATCGACCCCCAGGATGACCGCGAACAGCACCGCGATCAGGCCCACCGCTCCGCCGCCGAGGGCGACCTTCCCACCCGGAATGCCCCGCCGGTCGTCCACCTGCGAGGTGTCGAGGTCGCCCTCGTCATCGAACTGCATCGCCCCTGCCTGCCCGCTTCTGTCGATCCATCGGTGTGCCGGTGTGCCGGTGTGCCGAGGTGTCGGTGTGTCGATGTGTCGGCGTGTCGCGTTGGTGACGTTCTGTTCCGTCCCCGGCCCGCTCAGCCTACGGGGCGCCGGGCCGGACACGCGGCAGCCGGCGCAGCACGCGAGCGAGGTCACACCCGCCCGCACCGGACCGACGCTCCGGCCGACCCTGCGGGCGGGCGCACGGTCCGCACGCCCGCCCGGGCGTCACACCCCGGCACCGACCACCCGCAGCAGCTCCAGCCGCGAGGCGCTCTCGCTGCCCACCGCGGCCGTGTGCACCAGCAGCAACTGGTCCTCCCCGCCCGCGGCCAGCACCTCGCACTCCAGCACCAGTTCCCCCACCACCGGATGGCACACCCGTTTGGCCCCACTGCGCCTGCGCGCCACCTCATGGCGCTCCCAGTGGGCAGCGAACTCCGGTCCCGTCGCCAGGAGTTCGGCGAGCAGTCCGGCCACCCGCGGATCACCCGGGCGGGCCGCGTGCGCCGCGCGCAGGCCCGCCACGTGGGCGCGGGCCAGGGCCTCGTGGTCCTCCGGCGGGAAGAGCGCCCGGCTCGCCGGGTCGGCGAACCAGCGCAGCAGCAGGTTGCGCCGGCCGGAACCACCGGCGTCCCCGAACACCGCCGCCGCCATCGCGTTCTGCGCCAGCACGTCCCCCACGTCCGAGACCACCTGTGCGGGCACGTCGTGCAGGCGGTCCAGGATCAGCAGCAGTCCGGGCCGCACGTGCGCGTGGGCGCCGTGGCGGCGCGGCGGCTCGTGGCCGGCCAGGTGGAACAGGTGGTCGCGCTCGTCCTCACTCAGACGCAGCGCCCGCGCCAGGGCCGCCAGCAACTGCGGGGAGGGCTGCGGGCCGCGGCGCTGCTCCAGTCGCGCGTAGTAGTCCACCGACAGTCCGGCCAGCTGCGCCACCTCCTCCCGGCGCAGCCCGGGCGTACGGCGCCGGGCACCGGGCGGCAGGCCGAGGTCGGCGGGCGTCAGACGGGCACGGGCGCGGCTGAGGAAGTCGGCGAGGGCCTCACGGTCGATCATGGTGCCCAGCATGGCGCGCTCCGGGGCCGGTAGCCAGGGCCTACCGGTCCGGGGCTGGGCGGGCTCCAGGGTCGGTCGGGCTCCAGGGCCGGCCGGGCCTCGGGTGGTCTAGAGTCGTGGCCCGTGTCCGGATCCTCGTCACCCTCCTCCTCGTACCTGCGCACGACCGCCGACGCCTACGACGCGCTGGCGGAGCGCTACGCCGACTTCATGAGGGACGGCCTGGCCCACCTGCCGCTGGACCGCTCCCTCGTCACCGCCTTCGCCGACCTGGTGCGCGAGTCCGGGTCCGGCCAGGTCGCGGACCTGGGCTGCGGGCCCGGCTACCTCACGGCCGCGCTGGCCGAGCACGGCCTGGACGCCTCCGGCATCGACCTCTCCCCCGCACTGATCGCCATCGCCCGCCGGCGGTACCCGCGGCTGCGCTTCCGGACGGGATCGATGGATGCCCTGGCGGTGGGCGACGGAGAACTGGGCGGGCTCGTGTCCTGGTACTCGCTGATCCACACCCCACCCGAGCAACTCCCCTCCTACCTGGCCGAGTTCCGCCGCGTGCTGGCCCCGGGCGGGTACGCGCTGCTCGGGTTCTTCGAGTCCGAGGGCGATCCCGTCACCCCGTTCGACCACAAGGTCACCACCGCCTACCGCTGGCCCGTCGACCACCTCGCCCACCTCGCCCGCGAAGCCGGCCTCACCGAGAACGCCCGCCTGCTGCGTGAGCCCGGCGAGGGCGAGCGCTTCCGCCACGGCCGGCTCCTGCTGCGCGCCGTCTAGTGGCTCGTCTCGGGTCCTCGGCCGGGCTAGGGTGACGTGACGGTGCCAGCCGGTCCAGGAACTCGGACGGGCGGGCGGGCCACCGGGTGGGCAGCCAGTACGACCGGCGCTGTCACCGCGGCCTCGATCCGACTGTGGCTCAAGCCCTGGCTCACACCGACTCCAGGGCGTCGGCCCGTGCCTCCAGGTCTGCTGCGATGCCGTCCCAGTCCGGCCCGTGCGTCCACAGGCTCCCTGCCGCCTCCCGCAACAACGCCGGCTCGTCCGGCCGCTGCAGCAGCACGAGCCGATACGCCAGATTCCGCACCCACACCGGCAGGAGCCCGTCGACCAGGTGCGGGCACAGCTCCCTCAGCATGGCGAGAATCGCATCCGCATCCGCGAAGGTCAGCTCCTCGACGAAGAAGGACTCCGCATGCTCCTTGGCGCACTGCGGCGTGGGCCGGTATTCGTCTCCGAAGAGGCAGCGGGCGTGCTCCGTCAGCGTGCTGTGCATGCCGGCCAGCCTACGACGGCATGATCCGCCGGACGGGCGCGGGCCGCCCCCGGGTACGGCGCACAGCACCCGGGGCGCGCCGCGCGGGGCGTGGCGCGATCCGTGGGGTGCTCGTCGTTGACGCCGTCGACGCCGCTCGGACAGCCTGGCAGGCATGCGTCAGGTGGTGTTCGTGGTGTTCGAGGGATTCCAGTCGGTCGACCTGGTCGGCCCCCATGCGGTGTTCCATTACGCACAGGAGGCGGTCGGCGGCTACGACTGCCCGGTGGTGGCCCCCCGCGCCGGTGCGGTCCGCTCCTCCAGCGGGCTGACGATGCACGCCACCCACGGGATCGCGGACCTCGCCCCCGAAGGACTGGACACCCTGGTCGTGATCGGCGGCCCCGGCGTCAACGACGCGCGCCACGACCCCGCCCTGGTCGCCTGGATCACCGCGGCCGCGTCCGGCGCCCGCCGGGTCGCCTCGGTGTGCAGCGGTGCGCTGCTCCTGGCCGCCACCGGCTTCCTCGCCGGACGGCGGGTCACCACCCACTGGGCCCGCGAGCGCCAACTCGCCCAGGAGCACCCCGAACTGACCGTGGACTGCGACCCGATCTTCATCCGGGACGGGCCGGTGTGGACCTCCGCCGGCGTCAGCGCCGGCATGGACCTCGCACTCGCCCTCGTGGAGGACGACCACGGGCCGGAGCTCGCCCTCGCGGCAGCCCGCGAGATGGTGCTGTACCTGCGCCGACCCGGCAACCAGTCACAGTTCAGCGTCCCCCTGTGGTCGGCGCAGCCGACCAGCGGGCCCGTACGCACAGCCGTACGGGCCGTCCAGGACGACCCCGGCGGGCGGCACGGCCTCGCGGAGCTGGCCGCCCGGGCCGGCCTCAGCCCCCGCCACCTGCAGCGGCGCTTCGCCGCGGAAGTCGGCACGGGACCGGCCGCGTACGTCGAACGCGTACGGATGGAAGCGGCCCGACGGGCCCTCACCGAGACCGACGAACCGGTCGCCGCACTCGCCCGCCGCCTGGGCTTCGGCACCGCCGAGACCATGCGCCGCACCTTCCACCGCCACCTCGGCATCGCCCCCGACCACTACCGCGAACGCTTCGGCCACTCGACCACCCACGCACTCCCGGAGAACTGACATGAAGACACAGCTCGTCACCGTGGTCACCGGCGGAAGCCGCGGCATCGGCGCGGCGATCTGCCGGCGCCTCGCAGGCGAGGGCCACGACGTCGTCCTCGGCTACCACACGGACGGCGCCGCCGCCGAGGCCGTAGCGGCGCAGGTCCGTGACCGCGGCCGCACCTGCCTGACCGTACGGGCCGACACCGCCGAGGAGGCGGACGTCGAGCACCTCTTCGACCGGGCCGCACAGCTCGGCCCCCTCACCGCCCTGGTCAACAACGCCGGGACCAGCGGCCCCAACGGACCACTGGCCGAAGCCGACCCGGCCGGGATCCGCCGCGCCCTGGACATCAACATCCTCGGATACCTGCTGTGCGCCCGCCGCGCCGTCCAGGACATGGCACCTACGGGCGGCGGAGCGATCGTCAACATCTCCTCCGCCGCGGCCACCCTCGGCAGCCCCGGACAGTACGTCCACTACGCCGCCTCCAAGGCCGCCGTCGACGCCATGACCGTCGGACTGTCGAAAGAAGTCGCCGGACAGCGCATCCGCGTCAACGCCGTCGCCCCCGGCACCATCTGGACCGACTTCCACCAGGACCCCCAACGCCCCGCCAAAGCCGCCGCCAACATCCCCCTCGGCCGCGCCGGCCGGCCGGAGGAGATCGCCGCGGCGGTCTCCTGGCTGCTGTCACAGGACGCCTCGTACACGACCGGGGCGATCCTCCGAGTAGCGGGCGGACTCTGACCCGAACCCGACACCCAGGGGGGTACCCCCCACTCACCAGAATGACAACGGGACGCCGCACGTGGACCCCGCAGGAACGCGCCATGCACCCCTGACACCCCGCCCGGCCGTCACGGCCGGAGCTGGCGGGCGAGCCCGGCACAGGTCGTTCGAGAGAGCCCGACCGACGGACCGGGCACCTCGCGATCAGACGTTCGCCGGCCCAGGACGAGACCCTGCGCATCGGCGAGAGCCGCCCCCGCCCACCGCGCGGAGCGTTGCCAGTCGCCTTGACCGAGTCGGCCAGAACCGCCGCCGACCGGGCGAGGGGGCCGCGCGCGGCGGCGGGGCGGCGGAGCCGGTGCCGGGGTGCGGCCGGACACTGGTGGGCCCGGACGCCAGGCAGGAGAAACCCCATGGACGAGCGCAGCCTCCCCCACCTCCCGGGCCGCCCGGACCCCGGCGGGAGCCGGCCGGGCGGCGGGCAGGCCGGGGTGCTGGGCACGGCGCTGGCCGGGGTGCTGGCGGCCGCGCTCGCCTCGGGGTCCTGGCAGTGGTTCTCCACCTACCTCGGGCTGACCCTGCTCGCCGTGGTCTTCGCCTTCGCCGACCCGCCACTGCGCTCAACCCGTGCGCACGGTACGCCCGGTACGCCCGGTGCGGGGTTCGGCCGCGGTCGCCTGCGGTCGCTGGCGGCCTACTCGCTGGTCGTCGGCCTGTGCGCGGCCCTCGTCCTGGCCT
Source organism: Kitasatospora sp. NPDC059146 (assembly GCF_042786665.1). Classification (NCBI taxonomy): domain Bacteria; kingdom Bacillati; phylum Actinomycetota; class Actinomycetes; order Kitasatosporales; family Streptomycetaceae; genus Kitasatospora; species Kitasatospora sp. NPDC059146. The sequence continues at coordinate 15,092 of NZ_JBHZCY010000129.1, forward strand.
CGGCGATGCAGCGCTGGGCCTGGCTGCTGCCGATGCCGGGCACCCGCGCCGAGTGCGCGCGCCTGGGCGACTACGCGGCGCTGAACGTGCGGGCCGCCCTCGGCGCGCTCGCCGACCAGGGGGCCGACGCGCTGGCCTCCGCGCAGCGCACCCAGGGCCGGGTCGCCGTGAACGACTGCCTGGCCTCGACGACGACGCTGTGGCTGCCGGTGTACGCGTCGGCGGCGGCGCTGCTGACCGCCCTCGCCGTCCACCTCGCGGGCCGCCCCCGCGCGGCACGCAGCGGCCCGGGCCGCACAGGCGACAAGGAGCGGTAACAGGACCGGCGGTCCCAACCAGGGATCGGGAATCCCTGGATCAGCGGGTCTCTGTCGGCGGCCGGGCGGGGCGGGCAAGCTGGTGCACGTCGGAGAGCACAACTCCTGTGAGGGGAAGCAAGCATGACGAAGATCCTGGTGACGGGGGCGACCGGTTCGGTGGGGCAGCGTCTGGTGCCGCGCCTGGCGCGGTGGGCCGGGGCCGAGGGTGGCTCGGTGCGGGTGCTGGTGCGGGACGCGGCCAAGGCGCAGGCGGTGGGGCTGGGGCTGGACGGGGTGGAGACGGTGGTCGGGGACGTGTGCGAACCCGCCGACCGGGCGCGGGCGTTGGCGGACGTCGACGTGGTGCTGAACGTGGCGGCGGCGCTGCGCGGGGTGCCGGACGAGCGGGCGTGGGCGGTCAACCGGGACGCGGCGATCGCGCTGGGCCGGGAGGCCGCGAAGGCCGGGGTGGCGAGGTTCGTGCACACCAGCACGAACCTGGTGTACGGGCGGGGGCTGGGCCGCCCGGCCGTGGAGGAGGACCGGTTGGCGCCCGACCCGGCGTGGGGGGTGTACGCGCAGTCCAAGGCGCAGGCCGAGGCGGGACTGCGCGAGCTGGCGGACGAACTGCCGCTGGTGGTGGCCCGGTTGGCGTTCGTGTACGGGGAGGGCGATCCGCACCTGGCGCAGTCGCTGCACTGGGCCGCGTCCTGGCCGGCCCACCAGCGGCTGGCGGTGGTGCACCACGCGGACGTGGCGCAGGCGCTGTGGCGGGCGGTGGTGACCCCGGGGATCGAGGGCCGCACCTACAACGTGTCGGACGACGCGCCGCTGACCGCCTGGGACCTGCACGTCCTCAACGACCGCACCCACCCCGGCACTTCGGCGCCGGAGGCGGAGTTCGACCCGTGGGAGGGGCAGGTGTCGACCGCGGCCGCCCGCCGGGACCTGGGCTGGCGTCCGCTGTTCCCGTCGGCGTGGGCGGCGGCACAGGCCGGGACACTGTGACCACCGCCCACCCCGGGCCGACCGGCGATCAGGCGCTCGGGTCCCAGTCGATGAGCTGCTGGAAGACCTGACGGTCGCCGTCGATGTTCATGGCGTCCAGCGAGAAGCGGCCGTAGCAGAAGAGGACCAGCTCGGAGGCAATGCCACGGGCGGAGACATCCGCAGGCGTGGCGGCGGCCCCGGTCGGATGGTCGGTCAGGCGCTCGACCTGGACGCCGTCGGCGCCCAGGTGCAGGCGCCAGGAGCGGCCCTCGGTGGCGTGGTAGTCGATGACCGCGGGGGTGTGCGGCCAGGCGACGGGGGTGGCGACGCAGGTGAACTGGAACTCCTCGACGCCGTCGAGCGCGACCTCCTCGGGCAGCATCTCGGCCGCTCCGTTGGCGAGTTGGGCGTCGTAGGTGTGCACCGCGCTCTCCTGGACCCGGTGGCGGGCGACGCCGCCGGCGCTCTGCGGGGTCTGCGAGCCGGGCCACCACGTCCAGCAGTCGGCCTCGGCGCCGACGGCGCGCAGGGTGTCCAGCAGCTGCTGGGTGGAGTCGGCCAGCCAGGCCGTCAGGGCCTCGCGCTCGCGGGGTGCGACGATGGCGGCGCGAGCGGCGACGGCCTCGGCGGGGGGCCCGTCGGCGGGGCCGGCGGCGACGATCGCGGCCCAGAAGCGGTCTCCGCTGCCCAGGTGCCGGGCCAGGTCGTGGAGCGTCCACTCGGGGCAGCTGGGGACCTTGGCGTCGAGGTCTGGGGCGGCGGCGATCGCGGCGCGGAAGGCGGCGGAGCGGTCGTCGATCAGACGCAGCAGGTCGGGGAAGTCCGGGTTCTTGTGCACCCGGGAGTTCTACCACCGTACGGCGACGGCGGACCAGCGGTTTTCTCGGGAGGCAGGGCCCGGCCCTCCCCCGGACGGGGAGGGCCGGGCCGCGCCTCAGCGGGCCGCCCGGCCGGCCGCGGGGGCCGCGGGAACCGTGGGGGCCGCGAGCGCCGAAGCCGCCGCGGGCGCCGGGGCGTAGCCGGCCGGCCGGGTGGTGAAGGTGCCGCGCCCCTGGGTACGGCTGCGCAGCCGGCCCGCGTAGCCGAAGAGTTCGGCCAGCGGTACGAGGGCGTCGACCTGGGCGGTGCCGCCCGGGCCGGGCCGGGTGCCCTGAACGGTGGCGCGGCGGGCGGCGAGGTCGCCCAGGACGGTGCCGAGCGCGTCCTCGGGCACGGTGACGCTCACCTGCGCGAGGGGTTCGAGCAGGTGGAGCCGGGATGCGCGCAGCGCCTCGCGCAGGCCCTGACGGGCGGCGGTACGGAAGGCGAGCTCGGAGGAGTCCTTGGGGTGGGTGAGCCCGTCGGTGAGCGTGACCGCGACGCCGGTGACCGGGTGGCCGCCGAGCGGGCCCTCGGAGAGGGCGTCGCGGCAGCCGGCCTCCACGGCCTGGACGTACTCGCGCGGCACGCGCCCGCCGGTGACGGTGGAGGTGAAGGCGAAGGCCTCGTCGGCGGGGGCCAGGTCGAGGACGATGTGGGCGAACTGGCCGGACCCGCCGTCCTGTTTGGCGTGCCGGTGGGTGAAGCCGGTGACGCCTTCGACCAGCGCCTCGCGCAGCGCGACGCGGGGGCGGCCGACGACGGCCTCGACGCCGGCGTCGCGGCGTACCTTCTCCACGGCGACCTCCAGGTGCAGTTCGCCCAGGCCGGACAGGGTGCGTTGGCCGGTTTCGGGGTCGGTGGCCAGGCGCAGCGAGGGGTCCTCGTCGGTGAGGCGGGCCAGGGCGGCGGTGAGCTTGTCCGTGTCGGCGCTGCGGCGGGCCTCGACGGCGACGGTGACGACGGGTTCGGCGCTCACGGGTGCCTCCAGGAGGATCGGGTGGTCGGGGTCGCACAGGGTCGCGCCGACGCGGGTGTGCTTGGGGCCGATGACGGCGACGATGTCGCCGGCCAGGGCGTGGTCGGTCTCGGTGTGGCGGTCGGCCTGGACGCGCAGGATGCGGGCGATGCGTTCGGTGCGGCCGGTGGCGGCGTCGAGCAGGGTGGCGCCCTTGTGCAGGGTGCCGGCGTACAGGCGCAGGTAGGTGAGGCGGCCGGTGGGCGCGGTGGTGACCTTGAACGCGAGGGCGGTGACGGGCTGCCCCGGGTCGGGGAGGCGCTGTTGGGAGCCGTCGGCGGCGGTCACGGGCGGGGTGTCCAGGGGTGAGGGCAGGTAGGCGAGGGCGGCGTCCAGGAGGGGTTCGACACCGCGGTTGCGGTAGGCGGAGCCGGCCAGGACGACCACGGCATCGCCGGTGCGGGTGAGGTCGCGCAGGGCGGTGGTGAGGGTGTCGGTGCCGAGGGTGGCGTGGGTGCAGAACTCCTCCAGGGCCCGGGGGTCGAGTTCGGCCACGGCCTCCTCCAGAGTGCGGCGGCGGGCGGCGGTCTCGGCCGCGAGGCGGTCGGGGACGGGGCCCTCCGTCAGGGTGCCCTCCGCGTCCCAGGTGAGGGCGCGCAGGCGGACGAGGTCGACGAGGCCGGTGAAGGCCTCCTCGGTGCCGATGGGCAGGTGGACGACGAGCGGGTGGGGGTGCAGGCGTTCGCGGATGGAGGCGACGGCGGCGTCTAGGTCGGCTCCGGCGCGGTCGAGCTTGTTGACGAAGGCGATCCGGGGCACGCCGTGGCGTTCGGCCTGGCGCCACACGGATTCGCTCTGCGGCTCGACGCCCGCGACGGCGTCGAAGACGGCGACGGCGCCGTCCAGGACGCGCAGGCTCCGTTCGACCTCGTCGGCGAAGTCGACGTGGCCGGGGGTGTCGATGAGGTTGATCCGGTGCCCGGCCCAGGCGCAGCTGACGGCGGCGGCGAAGATCGTGATGCCGCGGTCGCGTTCCTGGGGGTCGAAGTCGGTGACGGTGGTGCCGTTGTGGACCTCGCCGCGCTTGTGGGTGGTACCGGTGAGGTAGAGGATCCGTTCGGTGAGGGTGGTCTTGCCGGCGTCGACATGGGCGAGGATGCCGAGGTTGCGGACGGCGGCGATCGCGGCGGTGCCGATAGTGGTGGTGGTGTGGGTGCGCATGGCCCGGTGCCTTTCGAGGCGGTGCTACGGGTGGAAGCGCGATTGGCACAGTGCTGTCGCTGAGTTCTGACATTCCGTCAGATCATTGACGAGAATGGGCCCTTGACAAGTTTCTACGGGCGGCGTTCTCAGACGGTGACGGCACTGTTCCGGTGCCGGCCGCGCAGCGGGCACCGGAAGGGCGAGGACACCAGGATCACCTCGTACCGCGAGGCGGGAGAGGGAGCGGCGGCGCTGTGCTTCGGCATGGCCGTCCCGCCCCCTCTCCGATTGCTGTCGTCACGGTCGGCCGCGCATTCGAGGCGCGGCTGCGGGGCGAGTCTAGGGAGGGCGGACTCGCGTCGGCGAGGGGTTTTACGGTGCGCGGAAGCGCAGGACCGGCCCCGACCAGTCCTCGCGGCCGCCGACTCCGGTGTCCAGGGCGGCGTCCAGAGCGGCGCCGATGGCGCGTTCCTCGTAGGCGAAGTGCGACTCCATGATGGCGGCGAGGCCGTCGAGTTCGCGCCCGACGGCCTCCAGGTCCGCAGCCCGTACGGCCTGTTCGGCGAGGTCGCGGACCCGGGCGAGGATGTGGGTGATGAGGTCGTGGTCCTCGGCGAGTTTGGCGACGGTGGGGGCGAGGTCGGGCCGCTCGCGCACCAGGGCGGCGAACAGGCCCTGATCCTCGCCCTGGTGATGGTTCGTCAGGGCTGTGCAGAAGGCGAGGCAGTGGGCGCCCAGGGAGTCATCGGGCATGGTCCGGCGGCCCAGGCCCGTGCGGAGGTTGGTCAAGCGGCGGCGCAACTCGTTGTGCGCCTGGGAGAGTTGGAGACTGAGAGCGGCCGTTCGGCCGCGCGAGTACGGGGAGGCCACGAGCGGGCGGTCCCTTCGGTTCCGCACCTCCATGCCTGGCGCGGTCCGCCATCGGCACGCGATGCTGCCCGCCATCCGATCACGTGCCACGACACCGCCGCAAGCCCGGCCCCGAGGCCGAGGCCGTCGGCGCCGTGGGGTCGGCGGACGCACCGGTGTCCGGCACGGCCGCGCGGGTGCGGGGGCGCCCGAGCAGGATCCCGGCGGCCACCAGCACCAGGCCCGCCCCCTGCCGCAGCCCCAGTGCGTCGCCGTCCAGCGCGGTGCCCAGCAGCACCCCGGCCAGCGGGTTGAGCAGTCCGAGCAGGCCGACGGTGCCGGCCGGCAGGTGCCGCAGGCCCGCGAACCAGCAGGCGAAGGCCAGCGCGGTGGCCACCAGCGTGACGTAGCCGAAGGCCAGCAGGGTACGAGCCGAGAGCGCCGGCGGGGCGCCCTCGGCGAGGACGGCCGAAGGGAGCAGCAGCAGGCCGCCGGCCGTCAGCTGCCAGGCGGTGGCGGCCAGCGGGTCGGCGCCCTCGCGCCAGCGGGCGGCCAGGACGTAGCCGACGCAGGAGACCAGCATCGCGCCCGCCGAGGCCGCCAGCCCCCTCCCGTCGGGCATCCCGTCGCCGCCGAGGACGGTGAGCGCCACCCCGCCCAGGCCGATCACCGCCCCGGCCAGGTGGGCGCGGTGCGGGTGCTGGCCGGCCAGCACCCGGGCGGTGAGCAGCATGGCCAGCGGGGAGGCGGCCATGACGGTGGCGGCGGTGCTGGTGGGCAGCAACTGGGAGGCGAGGTAGAGCAGGACGAAGAAGACCGCGGTGTTGAGCAGGCCGAGCACGGCGCTGCGCCACCACCAGGGACCGCGGGGGCGACGGCGGGCGAGGGCGAGCAGCAGCAGTCCGGCGGGCAGGGCGCGCAGGGCGGCGCCCCACAGGGGCTGGTCGGCGGGCAGGTAGGCACGGGTGACCCAGTAGTTGGTGCCCCAGGCGAGGGGGGCGAGGGCGGTCAGCAGGACCCACCGGGCATTGGCTTCCATGGAAGACAATATAGCTTCCTTGGAAGCTACTGGAGGTAGGATGGGCCCATGGACCCCACGGACCACGCTGATCACACCGATCACGCCGACCACGTCGCCCTCATCCAGGCCCAGTGGCACCGCGAACGCCCCGACCTCGACGTCTCCCCGCTGGCCGTGATCGGGCGCCTGCACCGCCTCGCCGACCGCCTCACCGCCGAACTCACCCTCGTCTTCCAGCGCTACGGGCTGAGCGAGGGCGAGTTCGACGTGCTCGCCGCGCTGCGCCGCGCCGGCACCCCCTACGAGCGCGCCCCCGGGGAGCTCGCCGCCCACACCATGGTCACCACGGGCGCGATGACCAAGCGGATCGACCGCCTGGAACGCGCCGGCCTGGTCACCCGCCGCCCCGCCGAGGACGACCGGCGCGGGCGCGTGGTCGCCCTCACCGACGCCGGGGTGCGCCTGATCGACGAGGCGTTCACCGCCCACCTGCGCAACGAGCACCGCCTGCTCGCCCACCTCGCCCCCGAGGAGGCCGCCGCCCTCCAGGCCCTGCTCACCGCCTGGCACCGGCGCCTGGACGCCCCCGGAACGCCGGGGCCCGGCACGACCCTTCCGGCTGCTCCCGACCCCGGCCCGGGCTCCGACCCCGACTCCGGTCCCGGCCCCGACCCTGACGACGGTCCCGGCCACGGGCGCCGGCCGCGCACAATGTGACGCATGAGCACCCCTCCCTCGCCCGGCCCCGACCCCGACCCCGGCCGCCCCGACGAGTCCTCACCCCCGCCGCCGGGCTGGGAGAACCCGGCCGTACGGGCCGACCGACGCCTGGTCGAACTGCTCCAGGAACTACGGGTGCTGCAGACCGGCGTCCAGATCGTCTTCGCGTTCCTGCTCGGCGTCGCCTTCACCCCGCGCTTCTCCGAACTCTCCGACGCCCAGCAGGACATCTACGTCACCACCCTGCTGCTGACCGTCGTCGCCGCCGCCGTCCTGGCCACCCCCGTCGCCCTGCACCGCGGCCTCTACCGCCACCCCGGCAAGGCCCGCATCGTCGACGTCTCCGCCCGCATCGCCCAGTACGGCCTGCTGCTGCTCGCCAGCGCCCTGACCGGCGCCGTGCTGCTGGTGCTGGACGTCGTCCTCGGCCCTGCGCCCGCCGTCGCCATCACCGCCGTCATCGCGCTGATCTTCGCCACCCTCTGGTTCGCCCTGCCGTGGGCGGTGCGCCGCGCCGCCACCCGCGAGCGGCCCTGACGGGCCCCGTCGGCCCCGTCGCCCCCACCCGGGTCGCCGGACCCGTTGGCCGTCGCCCGCGTGCCCGTAGCGAGTACGGGCACGCGGGCGGCGGCAGCGGGACCAGACCGTGGGCCGGCTTCCGGGCGCCGGGGGCCTGGCCGCGGGGCGCCGCTCACCGGGCGTCCCGCCTTCCCCACTCCCCTAGAGTCCACCGGCACCCGAAAACGATTACCGCCCTCCTCTAATGTGACGGTATGCACACCGACCACCGTCCCTGGGACGTCCTGCTGATCGGCGGCGCCTCCGGCCTCGGCAAGAGCCGCGCCGCCGAGCGCCTGGCCGCCGAGCACGGCGCGTTCACGGTCGAGTTCGACGACGTCGTCGCCGCCCTGCAGGCCGCCACCACCCCCGCCACCCACCCCGCGCTGCACCACTTCGCCCCCTACCGCGACCCCGAGCGGGAACTGGGCGCCGACCGCGTCCTGGAACTGCAGATCGCCACCGCCCACGCCCTGGACGAAGCACTGCTCGGCGTCGTGCGCAACCGCGTGAGCGTGGACGTGCCGGCCGTCGTCGAGGGCGACTACCTCACCCCCGCGGCCGCCGTACGGGCCGCCGCCGAGGCCGCCGCCCTCGGCCGACGCCTGCGCGCCGTCTTCCTCCACGAGGGCGACCCGCGGCGCATCGGCGCCAACTACGCCCACCGCGAACCCGATGCCGGGCCCCAGGACGCCCGCGCCGACGTCAGCGCCCGCTACTCCCACTGGCTCGCCGACCGGGCCCGCGCCACCGGCCTGCCGGTGGTCGAGTGCCGCCCCTACGACACCCTGCCCGCGCGCCTGACCGCCGCCCTGGCCTGAACCCGCGGCAGCCTCCCCCTACTGGCCTCCGGCGGGGGCGTCCTCGATGTCCGAGATCAGCTTGGTGCTCAGGTCGCTCTGCACCGCCAGCCGGGTGTGCCCGGCGTCGGGGCCGGTGCCCCAGGTGAGCGTGACCGTGGTGAACAGGTGCCCGGCGCCCGAGTCGTGGTAGCGCACCTCCCAGGCCGTGGGCACGTCCTGGGCGCGCAGCACGCCGTCGGCGTGGTTGGCCTCCTCCCACGCCGCCAGGCGCTGACGGAAGTCCTCGGTGAGGTAGTGGGCGCGCAGGCCGTCCGACAGGTCGTCGGTGCCGTCGGAGACGGCGTCGATGTAGGCGCCGTAGAAGTCGGCCACCCGGTCGACCGCCGAGTCCGGGCTGCCGCCGCGCACCGCGTCCCCTGGCTGGGTCATGATGGTCCCCTCCGTTTCGTACGGGCCCGCGCGCCGTCGAGACGCCGCCCGGGCGGGTCGGGCCGGTCGGTCCGTCCACCGGTCCCAACGATCGCCGGGCGCCGGAGGTTTCGGGTACGAAGTCCCAACGGGCTTGACCGGCGAGCGGGTTGGACGGGAGGCAGGCGTTGCTGATCGTGGTGAGCGGCGGGCCGGGCAGCGGCAAGACGACGCTGGCGCGCGCCCTGGCCCGGGCCGTCGGCTGCCCGGCGGTCGTCCGCGACGAGTTCAAGGAGGGCCTGCTGCACGCGGGCACCCGTACGCCCGAACCCGACCTGGCGGTGCGCGACGCGTTCTTCGACGTCCTGGGCGTACTGGTGGACGCCGGGATCAGCGTGGTCGCCGAGGCCGCCTACCAGGACCGCCTCTGGCGCACCGGCCTGGCCCCGCTCGCCACCCGCACCGACCTGCGCATCGTGCACTGCCGGGTGGCCCCCGCCCTGGCCCGGCGCCGCATCGCCGAACGCCTGGCCACCGGCGCCCACCGCGCCGCCCACGCCGATCACGCCCTGCTCGCCGCCCCGACCGGCCCGGGCAACCTGATCGACGACTTCACCCCACTGTCCCTGCCCGTACCCCACCTGCACGTGGACACCACCCACGGCTACCACCCGCCACTCCCGGACATCACCGCCTTCACCCGCCCATGAGCGCCGGGCGCTGGAGCCCCAACCCAGGCAGCCCGCGCACCGGAAGTCGGCCCCGCCGACTTCCCGCGCAGGCGCCGCCGAGCAACCGGTGGCCGGACCGGCCGTGCTCACGAGAGCGCGGTGAACACCCCCCCTCGACCAACACCGGCACCACGGCAGTGGCGTCCAGCTCGACCGCGACCTCCACATCCTCCGCGAGACCACTGTGCGTCAACTTCCGCCTCGACACGCACCCGGACCACCTTCCCCGACATGACCTACCGAGGCTCCATCCGACAGGATCGGTGCCTGGTAGCCGCCGGCAGGTGGGCCTCATCTCCGGCGACAGCGCCGACGCCCAGGGAGTCAAGGTCGTGACGCGCGCACAAGACCCTGATCTGGGAACGCACCCGCATCACGCAGCGGCTGCGGCACGCCCTGCTCGACTACTTCCCCGCCGCCTTGGAGGCGTCCGACGACCGCCACCGGGATCCAGCTCGGTCCCAGCGGGCCCACGCACTCGCCGCGTGACGCTACAGCTCGGGCAACCGGTCAACGGGGGTGGGGGACTGCCGCTCTTCCAGCCAGTAGAGGTAGATCCGCAGGTCAGTTGCCAGATCACCGGCGATGTAGCGCTCGAAGTCGCGAACGGCAGCGGCTATGCCCTGGTCTGCCCGGGCATCGCTCTCATCCCACTTGCTCCGCTGATCGGACAGGTATTGCACGACCTGGCCGCGATTACGCCACCACTCCCGGACCGTTTCCGGTGTCCATCGGGAGTCGCCGTCACAGCCGTACCCGAGGAACGGGTCGCTGCCTGCCGCCTCGACCAGCAGCGCGGTGTCCGCAGGCGTTCGGGGCTGGCGATAGACGTACTCGCTGAGGTACTCGCCTCCGTAGAGGACGTGGGCGGGCGCCGAGAGCCGTCCCGTCCAGCAGGTGTCAGTCTCCCCGCCGTAGAAGGGCCCGGGGACGTTGAGCCACAGTCGGTCTTCCCAACGGCCCCGAAAGGCATCGCGGTCGTTGCCGAGGACAGCCACCGGGTCGAAGTAGAGCGTCATCCGCCGAGACTAGGGCATTCGTTCGAGCTGAACGACGGGCCGCCGATGGGAAGGGGACTGCCTCGCCCCGGCTCCCGCAGCGCCGCTGTCACTACGCCCGCACCCAACAGCTCCCCCAGTGCCGGACGCAGCGTGCCGTCGGGCCAGGGTGGTGGCACTGCGCAAGCAGGCGGCCACGACGGTGGCGCCGGCCCGGTGGGTGGTCGCGCATGGCGGGCGATCCTGCTACGGGCAAACCGTTCTGACGATAGGTCAGTTCCGGCGCCAGGGCATGGTGAGCGCGGCGGTACGGTCGCTCCACCGTTCGGCCGTCCAGCCCTCGACGCCGTAGCGCGCGCCCCAGTTCGTGCCGTCCCAGTCGTGCCCGGGCGTCCACGGCGGGCGTGGCGGCTGCCATCCTCCGGGGGTGGGGGTGACCAGCAGTTCGTCCTGGTGGGCGTAGCCACCGGTGAGGACGGTGGTGACGAACTGGGCGAAGCCGCCTTCGTGGACGTCCAGTGCGCCGTCGAGGCCGCCGCAGTCGAAGACCGCCACCGGCCACCGGTCCGGGTCGGGGCCGGTGGTCAGCCAGCAGCAGTGGGCGTGGTTGCTGTTGACGGCCCAGGAGAGCAGGCCTCCGGGGTCGGGGAAGACCGGGGTGTGGTCCTGGCCCCAGAACTCGTCCTCGCCGTGGACGAGTTCGCGCAGCTCCCCGTCGCTCCGGGTGCGCCAGTCGGCGAAGCCGTCGGGTGTGCCGTCGGGGCGGGTGCGGACCGGGGCGGTGAGGCCCCACTCGCCGTTGAGGTTCACCGCCCCGTAGAGATCGATGAACGCCCGGTAGTCGGAGGGCAGTTGGACGCCGAGTTCAGCGGGGGCGAGTTCCCAGGGGACCTGTGCGGGGGTGTAGGCGGGCTCGCCCATGATCGCCCGCAGCCGCTCGAACGCCGCTCCTGCCATGTGTCCCGCCTCGTCATCCCGCATCCGCTGCCCCGACTGCCCGGCCTGCCCGGCCTGACCGGACGGCTCGTACTGTAGGCGAACCGTCCGACAGCCGGGCGAGCCGGGCGGGCGTCAGCGGGATGCGGCGTCCTGGCGCAGGCGCTTCTTGTCGGGCTTGCCGACGGAGGTGAGCGGGATGGCGTCGACCAGGTGGAGGGCTTCGGGGGCGTAGAGGCGGCCCTTG
>NZ_JBHZCY010000130.1:0-26507 GCF_042786665.1 Kitasatospora sp. NPDC059146
TCCAGTACGAGGCCGACTCGGGCGCACGCCCAGCCGGGCGCCCAACGCCGCGCGCTGATCTGCCAAGATCCGCCGGACAGGCCCTAGGCCCGGTCCGGCCGAGGCCGCCTCCCAGGGCCCGGGCCGGGCCCTCAGGCCTGCGGGTAGGCCAGGCCCAGGGCGGTGACCACGGCGGCCAGGGCCTCCGGGTGGGACAGGCCCAGCCGGCTCGCGCGTTCGGCGTACTCGGCGGCGGCCTCGGCGGCCAGCCGGTGGGCGGCGTCCCCGGTGGCCGCGATCAGGGTGCCGCGCCGGCCGTGGGTCTCCACCACGCCGTCCGCCTCCAGCTCCTTGTAGGCCCGGGCGACCGTTCCGGCGGCCAGCCCCAGCTCCTCGGCGAGGGCCCGTACGGTGGGCAGCCGCAGCCCGGTCGGCAGCGCACCGGAGCGGGCCCGCTCGGCGATCTGGGCGCGGATCTGCTCGTACGGGGGAGTGGCGGCGGCGGGGTCGACGGACAGCTGCACGGGTGGCTCCTGGGGACGCGGCGGATGCGGGGCCGGCAGGGGTACTACTGGCAGAGGGGTACCGGCGGAGGGGCAAAGGCCGAGGGCCGCTGACCAGATGAACTCTGGTCAGCGGCCCTCGGGGTGACGCGGGCGCGTACGGGATCAGTGGTGGCCGTGGCCGCTGGTGATCTCGTGGTGCTCCTCGGCGGTGGGCTTGGGGATCTGGCTGCCCTCGCCGTAGAAGCCGCGGGAGAGCTTGGCCCGGGTGCGGGTGAGCGCGCCGGCCTTGCGGGCCACGCCGTTCTCGTCCGTCTGGGCCGGCAGCTCGACCGGCTGGTTCTGCTCGTGCGCGGTGAGGGTGTGCAGGTCCTTCGCCGGCAGCTGGGCGTGCACCTCGATGAACTCACCGTGCGGCAGGCGCTTGATGACGCCGGTCTCGCGGCCGTGCAGCACCTTCTCCTTGTCGCGGCGCTGGAGGCCGAGGCACCAGCGCTTGGTGACGATGAAGGTGATGACCGGCACCACGAAGAAGCCGGCGCGCACGAAGTAGGTGATCGAGTTGATCGACAGGTGCAGGTGGGTGGCGAACAGGTCGTTGCCACCACCGACCAGCAGCACCAGGTACAGGCTGATCCAGGCGGCACCCAGGGCGGTGCGGACCGGGGCGTTGCGCGGGCGGTCCAGGATGTGGTGCTCGCGCTTGTCGCCGGTGATCCAGCCCTCGATGAACGGGTAGACCGCGATCGCGACCAGGACCAGCGGGAAGATCATCAGCGGGACGAAGACACCCAGGTTCAGGGTGTGGCCCCACAGGCTGATCTCCCAGCCCGGCATGACGCGGATCAGGCCCTCGGAGAAGCCCATGTACCAGTCGGGCTGGGCGTCGGTCGACACCTGGTCCGGACGGTACGGGCCGTACGCCCAGATCGGGTTGATCGTGGCGATCGCCGAGATGGCGGCGATGATGCCGAAGACCAGGAAGAAGAAGCCACCGGCCTTGGCCATGTAGACCGGCATCAGCGGCATGCCGACGACGTTCTTCTCGGTCTTGCCCGGGCCCGCCCACTGGGTGTGCTTGTGGTAGAAGACCAGGATCAGGTGCGCGACCAGCAGGCCGAGCATGATGCCCGGGATCAGCAGGACGTGGATGGTGAAGAACCGCGGCACGATGTCGTGGCCGGGGAACTCGCCCCCGAACAGGAACATCTGGATGTAGGTGCCGACCAGCGGGACCGCGAGGATCGCGCCTTCCATGAAGCGGATACCGGTGCCCGACAGCAGGTCGTCCGGCAGCGAGTAGCCGAAGAAGCCGTCGAACATGCCGAGGACCAGCAGCAGGAAGCCGAAGACCCAGTTGATCTCGCGCGGCTTGCGGAACGCGCCCGTGAAGAACACGCGCATCATGTGCACGAGCATCGCGGCCACGAAGACCAGGGCGGCCCAGTGGTGGATCTGGCGGATCAGCAGACCGCCGCGGATCTCGAAGCTGATGTCCACCGTCGAGGCGTACGCCTCGGACATCCCGATGCCCTTGAGCGGCACGTACGAGCCGTTGTAGACGACCTCGGCCATCGACGGCTTGAAGAACAGCGTCAGGTAGACACCGGTCAGGATGATGATGACGAAGGTGTAGAGGCAGATCTCGCCCAGCATGAAGGACCAGTGGTCCGGGAAGATCTTGCGCAGGTTGGCCTTGGCGAGGGAGTAGATCCCCAGCCGGCCGTCCGTCCAGTCAGCCGCGGACTCCCACTTGTTGGCGGGGTTCGCACGCGTGCTGGAGGGCTTGGCGGCACCGGTCTTGGTGCTGCTCGCGCTACTCATCGAGCACGCTCCCAGAAGCTCGGGCCGACAGGCTTCTCGAAGTCGCCGGTGGCGATCAGGTTGCCCTGCTCGTCAGTGGTGATCTTCAGCTGCGGCAGCGGGTGGCCGGCGGGGCCGAAGATGACGCGCGCGCCGTCCGCCAGGTCGAAGGTCGACTGGTGGCAGGGGCAGAGCGCGTGGTGGGTCTGCTGCTCGTACAGGCTGATCGGGCAGCCGACGTGGGTGCAGATCTTGGAGTAGGCGAGGATGCCCTCGAAGCCCAGCTCCTTGGACTTGTCGTCCTTGATGTCCTCCGGCGCGATGCGCACCAGCATCAGGGCGTCCTTGGCGATGCGCTGCTGGAAGTCCTCGTCGTGGGTGGTGAGCCCCTCCGGCATCGCGAAGGTCAGCGAGCCGATCACGAGGTCCTCGGGCTTCATCGGCTGCATGGTGCTCATGTTGACGAGCTGCACCGGCTTGGCCGGGGTGGCCTCCTTCCAGCCCGTCTCCTGGAGCTTCTTCTCCGGCAGCGGGCCGAGGTCGCGGAGCAGGACCACGCCGGAGAGCGGGACCAGCGCCATCGACCCGATGAGGGTGTTGCGGATCATCTTGCGGCGACCGAAGCCGGACTCGGCGGCACCGGTCTTGAACTGGTCGATGACGTCGTTGCGGACCTCGTCGGAGGCCTCGATCGGGTGACGCTCGGCCGGCAGCTCGACGTCCGACATCAGGGTGCGGGCCCAGTGGACCGCGCCCGCGCCGATCATGAACAGCGCGACGCCCAGGGTCAGGCCGAGCGCGAAGTTCAGCGCGCTGACGTGGCCCAGCGGGAAGATGTAGACGATCTTGTCCGGGTCGATGGCCACGTACGAGGCGATGAAGCCGATCGTCGCGAGCATCGAGACCACGAACATCAGCGAGACCTGGCGCTCGGCCCGCTTGGCGGCCTGCTCGTCGATGTCGGTGCGGCGGGGCTCGTGGGCCGGCAGGCCCGGGTCGGCGAACGGGTTGCCGTGGTCGGCCACCTCGCCGGCGGAGCCGTGCGGCTCCGGGAGCTTCTCTTCTGACATGTCGTGGCTCATGACTTCTTGGCCTTGGTGGTGTGGGCGGCGACCCAGATCGCGACCGCGATGAGCGTGCCGAGGCCGAAGATCCAGCCGAACAGACCCTCGGTCACCGGACCGAGGCTGCCCAGGGTGAGACCGCCGGGGTTGGGCTCATCGTTGGTGGTGTGGCGGACGAAGGCCACGATCTGCTTCTTCTGCTCCTCGGGCATGGTGCTGTCCGGGAACGACGGCATCTGCTGCGGGCCGGTCTGCATGGCCTCGTAGATGTGCTTGGCGTCCACGCCCTCCAGCGACGGGGCGTACTTGCCCTTCGTCAGGGCACCGCCCTGGCCGGCGAAGTTGTGGCACTGGGCGCAGTTGGTGCGGAACAGCTCGCCACCCTTGGAGATGTCGTCCGGGTTGGTCGAGGTGTACTGCTTCGCGTCCGGCGTGATCGGGCCGGGGCCGAGCGACTGGACGAACGCGGCGAGCTGGTCGATCTCGCTCTGGCTGTAGATGGCCTTCTTGCGCGGCACCTGGGCACCGGGCTGCTGGGCCGGCATGCGACCGGTGCCGACCTGGAAGTCGACAGCGGCGGAGCCCACGCCGACCAGGCTCGGACCGTCGCTGCTGCCCTGGCCGTTCAGGCCGTGGCAGGAGGAGCAGCCCACGGCGAAGAGCTTCTTGCCCTCATCGATCGCGAGCGACTGCGCGGCGACGTCGGCCTGCGCCTTGTCGGCGGGCGCGAACGCGGCGTACAGCCCCCCGGTTGCCGCCAGGGCGAGAAGTAGGACGACCAGCGCCGCCAATGGGTGGCGCCGTCGTGCGGAGAGCTTTTTCACGGAATAACCCCGGTGTCAGGATCTGGTCGACTGGTGGGTGCACCCGGCGGCCGGTCTGGCCGGCACGAGGTTGCCTGTCCAAGGCTGCGCGCGCGGTCGGTCGGTGGGAGCGTCGGCACCGGCAGAAGCGGCCCGTCGCCGGTGAGGGCGGGGGCCGCTGCCGGTGGCCAGCGACCTGATCAGCTGGTTACTTGATCAGGTAGATGGTCGCGAACAGGCCGATCCACACGACGTCGACGAAGTGCCAGTAGTAGGACACGACGATCGCGGCGGTGGCCTGCTCGTGCGTGAAGCGCTTGGCTGCGTACGTCCGTCCCAGGACCAGCAGGAAGGCGATCAGACCGCCCGTCACGTGCAGACCGTGGAAGCCGGTGGTCAGGTAGAACACCGTGCCGTACGGGTCGGAGGACAGCGAGAGGCCGTCGTTCTTGACCAGCTCGGTGTACTCGTAGACCTGGCCGCCGATGAAGATCGCGCCCATGAAGAACGTGAGGGCAAACCACCCGCGGAGCTTCTTCACGTCACCGCGCTCGGCGGCGAACACGCCGAGCTGGCAGGTGAGCGAGGAGAGCACCAGGATCGTGGTGTTGATCGAGGAGAACGTCACGTTGAGGGCGTGCGCCTTCTCGGCCCAGAACTCGGCTCCCTTGACGGAGCGGAGCGTGAAGTACATCGCGAAGAGGGCCGCGAAGAACATCAGCTCGGAACTGAGCCAGACGATCGTTCCGACGCTGACCATGTTCGGTCGATTGACCGATCCGTGCGCGTGCCCGGTTTCTGTTGCTGTTGCTGTCGCCACGACGGACATTATGTCGGTCCCTTATTCCGTCTTCACGTCGGGGGGTGTCCCTCGGAGTGTCCGGTGCGTGCGGTATGCCCGCTTGAAGGCCGACGGAGGGTCCGGACGAGGGCTGAGCAGCGGCGTGTCCCTTTTCTGACGGTTCCTCGGAGGGGCCCGCGACCCCGTTGCCCGGCGCGTCGTTGCACGGTCGGCCCAGTGTCCTGCCGTAGGGGGGCGGGGCGCCGCATCCGCCGTCCGGGTGGACCGGGCGGGTCCGGGTGACGGGCCGTCCTCCGAGCGGGTGAGTCACGGGCGCGGCGGCTTGAGGGGGAACGTGCGCGAGGGGGACCGGCGACGGGGGAAACGGGAGTAGCATCCGGATCAGGTGAACGTGGTCCGGATCACACTTGAGGGAGCAGGGTCCATGGCGTACACGACCGACGAGACGCTCACCGTCCTCGTCTACAGCGACGACCGCAACACCCGCGAGCAGGTGCTGACGGCGCTCGGCCGTCGCCCCGCCGAGGATCTTCCGGAGCTGTCCTACCTCGAATGCGCGACCACCCCCGCGGTGATCAAGGCGCTGGAGAAGGGCGGCGTCGACCTGTGCGTGCTGGACGGCGAGGCGGTGCCGGCCGGCGGCCTCGGCCTCGGGCGCCAGCTCAAGGACGAGATCTACGGGTGCCCGCCGGTGCTGGTGCTGATCGGCCGGCCGCAGGACTCCTGGCTCGCCGCCTGGAGCCGGGCCGATGCCGCGATCTCCCACCCGGTCGAGCCGGTGGCGCTGGCCGAGGCGGTCGCCACCCTGCTGCGGGCCCGGCTGGCCAAGCGGGCCCCGGCCACGCGCTGAGCGGTGCCGTCTCAGTCCTGGAGAAGGGGGCGCCGTGGGCACCCCGCCGCTCGATAGGCTGGCTCCATCCGTACGGACGTCCCCCCGGTGCGGGGGAACCGACTACAGCTGGAGTCAGCCATGGTGAACGTGAACCCTGCGAACGGTGGTACCGACCCCGCGCAGGTGGTCCGCACCTGGCCGGACATCCTGGCGGCTCTGTTGAAGGGGGAGGACCTCGACCGCTCGTCCACCGCGTGGGCGATGGACCGGATCATGAGCGGCGAGGCGTCCCCCGTCCAGGTGGCCGGGTTCATGGTGGCCCTGCGGGCCAAGGGCGAGACGGTCGACGAGATCGCCGGCCTGGTGGACGCGATGTACGACCACGCCGAGCCGCTGGACATCCCCGGCCCGGCGGTCGACATCGTCGGCACCGGCGGGGACCGGGCGAAGACCGTCAACATCTCGACCATGTCGGCGATCGTCGCCGCGGCGGCCGGGGCCAAGGTGGTCAAGCACGGCAACCGGGCGGCCTCCTCGTCCAGCGGCTCCTCGGACGTGCTGGAGAAGCTCGGGGTGGCACTCGACCTCTCCTCCCGGCGGGTGGCCCAGGTGGCCGAGGAGGTCGGGCTCACCTTCTGCTTCGCGGCGAAGTTCCACCCCTCGATGCGGCACGCCGCCACCGCGCGGCGCGACCTCGGGGTGCCCACCGCCTTCAACATCCTCGGCCCGCTGACCAACCCGGCGAAGGTCACCTCGCACGCCATCGGCTGCTTCGACACCCGGCTGGCCGGGCTGATCGCCGGGGTGCTCGCCCGGCGCGGGGCGACCGCGCTGGTGTTCCGCGGCGACGACGGGCTGGACGAGCTGACCATCACCACCACCTCGCGGGTCTGGGTGGTGCGCGACGGCGTGGTCACCGAGACCACGTTCGACCCGCGGGACGTCGGCATCGAGCTGGTCGGCATCGAGGCGCTGCGCGGGGCCGACGCCGCGTACAACGCCGAGGTCGCGCGCCGGCTGCTGGCCGGGGAGCGCGGGCCGGTGCGGGACGCCGTCCTGCTGAACACGGCGGCGGCGCTGGTTGCGCTGGAGCTGGGCGACGCCCCGCTGGCGGAGCAGCTCGCGGCGGGCATGGTGCGGGCGGCCGAGGCGATCGACTCCGGCCGGGCGCAGGACCTGCTGCGGCGCTGGTCCGAGGCCACCAGCCGGATCTGAGCCGGTAGTTGAGGGCCCGTGTCGATGCGTCGGCACGGGCCCTCCGGCTGCCCGCCCCGAGCCGGAGGGGCGCGCCGAGGAGGCTGTCCGGATGGTGGATGCCTGTTTGACCCTCCGACGTACCCGACCTAGAGTCTTCGCCAGGTCATGAGTGACAGCGCGAAGCCCCAGCTCGCTGTCCGGCAACCCTCCGTCCGTGGCGGGGTGCCCTGGGTGAGGACCGGGTCGCCGGGCAAGCCGTCCGCGCGACAAGCGCGGACACCGGACGATCAGCACTCCCGGGGTCCCTTACCCGTGAAGGAGTGCATCCTCATGTCCCTCTCCCTCGGAACCACCGCCCCGCTCGCCGTCCTCGGCCACGACGTCGAGGTCCCGCTCGTCAGCGGTGAGAAGGTCGGCTACGCGGCTCTCGACTACGCGGCCAGCGCGCCGGCCCTCCAGCGGGTGTGGGACGACGTCGCCGCCTACGCCCCCTACTACGGCAGCGTGCACCGCGGCGCCGGCTACCTCTCCCAGCTGTCCACCGACCTGTTCGAGCAGAGCCGCCGGACCGTCGCCGAGTTCCTCGACCTGCGCGAGGGCGACCAGGTGGTCTTCACCCGCGCCACCACCGACTCGCTCAACCTGCTGGCCGCCGCCGTCCCGGCCGGTACCCGGGTGTTCGCCTTCGAGACCGAGCACCACGCCTCGCTGCTGCCGTGGGCGCACGCCGGGCTGGAGGTCTGCTACCTGCGGGCGCCGCGCTCGCGGGCCGAGGCGGTGGCCGCGCTGGAGGAGGCGCTGGCCGCGGCGCCGGAGGGCCCGAAGCTGCTGTGCGTCACCGGCGCCTCCAACGTGACCGGCGAGCTGTGGCCGGTCGCCGAACTGACCGGGACCGCGCACCGGTACGGCGCCCGGGTGGTGCTGGACGCCGCCCAGCTGGCCCCGCACCACCGGGTCTCGGTGCGCGAACTGGGCGTCGACTGGATCGCCTTCTCCGGCCACAAGCTGTACGCGCCGTTCGGCGCCGGGGTGCTGGCCGGGCGCTCCGACTGGCTGGACGCGGCCGAGCCCTACCTGGCCGGCGGCGGGGCGACCCGGACGGTGGCCCGGGAGCTGGACGGCTCGGTGGCGGTGCAGTGGCACACCGGCCCGGCCCGGCACGAGGCCGGCTCGCCCAACGTCATCGGCGCCTACGCGATCGCCTCGGCCTGTCGGGCGCTCACCGAGGCCGGCTTCGACGCGCTGGAGGCCCGGGAGCGGGAGCTGGTCGAGCGGCTGACGGCGGGGCTGGCGGAGATCCCCGAGGTCCGGGTGCTGAACCTGTTCGGGGCCGGCTCGGCCCGGGTGGGCGTGCTGTCCTTCGTCGTCCAGGGCTGGAACAGCTCGCACTTCTCGGCCGCGCTGTCCGCCGAGTACGGCATCGGCGTGCGCGACGGGCTGTTCTGCGCCCACCCGCTGGTGCGCACCCTGCTCGGGGACGAGGACGTGGCGCCCTCCGAGTGCGGGGCGCCCGAGCCCTCGCTGCCCGGTGAGCGCAGCCTGAACGCGATCCGGGTGAGCTTCGGCGCCGGCACGCCGGACGAGCACGTCGAGCGCTTCCTGGCCGCGGTCCGCGAGCTGGTCTCGGACGGCGCGGCGTGGAACTACCGCAACGAGGGCGGCCGTTGCGTCGCCGACACGCGTCGCGCGAGCTGAGTCCTACTCGTCCAGGCCGAGGGCGAAGGCCGCTTCCAGGTCGTGCTGGGAGTAGGTGCGGAAGGCGATCTGGGTCTCGGTGTGGGCCACGCCCGGGACCTTGTTGAGCCGGCCTGGGATGACCTCGGCCAGGTCGTCGTGGCGGCGCACCCGGACCATCGCCACCAGGTCGTACCCGCCGGTCACCGAGTACACCTCGCTGACGCCCTCGATCGCGGCGATGGCCTCGGCGATCTCAGGGATGCGGTCGACACTGGTCTTGATCAGGACGATGGCGGTGATCACAGTTCGGGCTCCTTGATGGGGTGCGGCCAGCGTATCGGGCCTCAGCCGGGGCGTCTCGGGGGGTGGCCGACCACCGTGCAGGCGTACAGGAAGCCCGCCGAGAAGCCGATCACGTGCACCAGGTAGGCCACTCCGGGCCCGGCCGAGTGCACCGACCACCACTGCAGGGCGAACCAGAGGCCGAGCACCAGCCAGGCCGGGAAGCGCAGCGGGAGGAAGAGGAGCAGCGGGACGAGGGTGGTCACCCGGGCCCGCGGGTGGAAGCGCAGGTAGGCGCCGAGCACGGCGGAGATCGCGCCCGAGGCGCCGATCAGGACCCGGGTGGAGTCGGGCGAGTGCGCCTCGGCGAGCGCGAAGCCGTACGAGGCGGTGCAGCCGGCGGCCAGGTAGAAGAGGAGGTACCTGGCCCGGCCGACCCGGCGTTCGACGGTCGGGCCGAAGACGTGCAGGAAGAGCAGGTTGCCCAGCAGGTGCAGCCAGCCGGCGTGCAGGAAGAGGCCGGTGAGGGCGGACACCGCCGGGTGCTTTCCCGGGGTGGGGGCGGCGGGGCAGCCGGGGACCGGGTCGGGGGCCTCGGCCAGTTGTCCGGCGGTCAGCGGGTGGCCGGTCAGCAGTTCGGCGGGGACGGCGCCCCAGCGCTGCTCGTACCGCTGCTCGGCGCAGATCCGGGCCTGGCCGGTGCCGTACAGGGGGTTGAGGCCGGCCGCCGGGCCGAGCAGGAAGACCAGGGTGTTGACCGCGATCAGGGCGTAGGTGACCGCCGGGGCGGGCAGCGCCGGGCGGCCGTCCCGCGCGTCGGTGTGGTCGGGGGCCGTGAGCGCCATGCGGCCAAGCATCCCTCCGGGCGCGGCAGGTGACACGGCGGTTTACGGCAGGTGGACTACTGGTCCGTCCGGCGGGGCGGGACGGACTCCGGTCATCTCAGCTGACCGGTGGTCCTCGTGGTTGCCCCAGGCAATAGGCTTGGGCCGGGCATTCCCGCCTCCCGCCGCCGACGCCGGGGCTCCGGGGGAGCGCCCGGCCCGCCCAGGGACCAGCCGAGAGGACCCCCGATGACCGTCCCCGCTCCGACCGCCGAGACGCGCTGGCGCTGCACGCTGTGCGGCAACCTCACCCGCTTCGACGTGACCCGCTCCGCGCTGGTCACCGAGTTCCTGCACTTCGACCTGGCCGGCGAATCCCGGGTCGAGGAGACCGAGGTGCACAGCGAGACCGTGGAGTCCGTGCGCTGCCGCTGGTGCAACGCGGTGGACCAGGTCGAGCTGGTGGCCCGTCCGGGTGCCGAGGCCGCGGAGGCCCCCACCACGCAGGGCTGACCCCTCCGGTGCGGTGGGCGGTGCGCGACACCGCCGTCCACCGCACGGGACAATACAGACAAGACGCACGGAGCGTGACGACAGGGGCGGCCGCGGCCGCACCCGCTGGACCAGGATCGGAGCCGAGGACGTGGTGGACGCAGCGAGGGAGCCCGGCGAAGCGCAGGGGCTTCAGCCCGCTGCGCCGGCACCGGAGCCGGCCACCGGGCCGGTCCGGTCCGAGACCGACCTCCCGGGGGACGCCGGCGGGGCCCCGGCCGGCGCGGGTGCCGAGCGGGCGCCCGAGAAGCTGGACCGGCCGCTGCCCGAAGGGGTGCGCCGGCGGGTGGTCGGGCTGGCCTCGGACGCGCTGGGCGGGCTGCCGCCCGGGGAGCTGCCGCAGAGCCTGCGTCAGTACGTCAAGTTCACCCCCGCGCGGCGGGCCAAGTACGCGGCCACCGCGCTGGCGGCGGCGCTGGAGTCCGAGCCGGCCTTCCGGGTGCGGATAGCGGAGCGGCTGCGGCTGGGCCAGCCGGACCTGGTGAAGGCGCTGGAGTCGGGCACCGTCCCCGGCGCCGCCGATCCGATGGACGTCGCGGCCGCCGCCTACCTGGTGCGCTCGCCCGGCTGGAGCCGACTGGTCGCCGAGGCGGGCGAGGAGGCCGAGCGGGCCGGCGCCGAGGACGCGGCGGCGGAGGCCGCCCGGCAGGTGGAGAAGCTCCAGGCCGAGCTGGCCGAGGTGCGGGCCGCGGCGCGGGCGGACCTGGACCGCCAGCGCGCGGAGTTCGAGGGCGTCCGGCGGGAGGCCGAGTCGCTGCGCAAGAAGGTGCGGTCGCTGGAGAGCGACACCCGGCGGGCGCAGGCCGAGACCCGGCGGGTGACCGGGGAGCTGGAGGCGGCGCGGGCGCAGGCCACCGGGGAGCGCAGCGCGGCCGAGTCCGAGGCGCGGCGGCTGCGGCACCGGGTGTCCGAACTGGAGACCGCGGTCGAGCAGGGCCGCCGCTCGGCCCGGGAGGGCCGCAGCGTCGAGGACATGCGGCTGCGGCTGCTGCTGGACACCGTGCTGCAGTCGGCGCAGGGCCTCCAGCGGGAGCTGGCGCTGCCGGTCTCCCAGCTCCGCCCGGCGGACCTGGTGGAGGCGGTGGTGCCGGGGTCGGCCTCGCCGCACGACGTGGCCCGGCGCGGCCTGGCCGAGGACGACCCGGCGCTGCTGGACCAGTTGCTGGCGATCCCCCAGGTGCACCTGGTGGTGGACGGCTACAACGTGACCAAGACCGGGTACCCGGCGCTGCCGCTGGAGCAGCAGCGGATCCGGCTGCTGGGCGGGCTGGCGATGCTGGCCCAGCGCACCCAGGCGGAGGTCACCTGTGTGTTCGACGGGCAGGACCTGGACGTACCGGTCATCATGGCGCCGCCGCGCGGGGTGCGGGTACGGTTCAGCCGGACCGGCGAGACCGCGGACGAGCTGATCCGCCGTCTGGTCCGGGCCGAGCCGCAGGGCCGTCCGGTGGTGGTGGTCTCCACCGACCGGGAGGTCGCGGAGGGCGTGCGGAAGGCGGGTGCGCGCCCGGTGGCCTCGGTGCTGCTGCTGAACCGGCTGGCCCGGCCCTGAGCCGGCCCCGAGCCGGGTCGGAGTCGGGATGGGGGCTGTGACGGCAGGTCAGTGGGGCTTCCGTGCGGGTGTGCGGATCCGGTGAAGTCAGTGGGGGAACCGGAGTTCACGCCTTCGGGGGAGTGGCAAAACGGGTAGATCTTCACTAGGGTCTGGCGTCAAACCTATTTTCCGGAATCTCACCTGATCAGGTGAGTCCGATGGAAGAAGGAGCCGGTCCCTTGGCCTCCCACCGCCGTCCCAAGCAGCCGAGCCGCGCGCGGGTCTCCGTGCTCACCGCTGCTGCTGCGACCGCGGTCGCCCTCTCCGCCCAGGTCGCCGCGCATGCCGCGCCGCAGCCGAACAAGAGTGACGTCAAGGCGCAGATCGACCAGCTCCAGCAGGAGCAGGAGCAGGCGGCCGAGAAGTACAACGGCGCCAAGGAGCGCTCCGACCAGCTCCGCAAGCAGGCCGACCAGCTCCAGGACCAGGTGGCCCGCAGCCAGGACCAGATGAGCCAGCTCCAGGTGGGCCTGGCCCAGGTCGCGGGCGAGCAGTACCGCACCGGCGGCATCGACCCGTCCGTCCAGCTGATGCTCTCCTCCGACCCGTCCGGCTACCTGGACAAGGCGTCGAGCGTCCAGCAGGCCAGCACCACCCAGACCGAGGCGCTCAAGGGCCTGCTCGACCAGCAGCGCCGGCTGGACCAGGAGAAGGCCGAGGCGGCCGCCGTGCTCGCCTCCCTGGACTCCACCACCAAGGACCTCAACCAGGCCAAGGCGGACGTCAACACCAAGTTGAAGACCGCCCAGGACCTGCTGAACTCGCTCAGCGCCGCCGACCGGGCCGCGCTCCGGGCCCAGCAGCAGCAGGACGACCGCGCCTCCCGCGGCGCCGACCGGGTCGACCTCAGCAACCTGCCGCCGGCCAGCGGCTACGCCGCCGTGGCGGTGGCCAAGGCGATGAGCAAGCAGGGTTCGCCGTACGTGTGGGGCGCCACCGGGCCCTCCACCTTCGACTGCTCGGGCCTGATGGTCTGGGCGTACGGCCAGGCCGGCGTCTCGCTGCCGCGCACCTCGCAGGAGCAGGGCCACATCGGGACCGCCGTGACGCTGGCCACCGCCCAGCCGGGTGACCTGGTGATCTACGGCGGCGACATGCACCACGTCGGGATGTACATCGGCAACGGCATGGTGGTCCACGCGCCGCACACCGGTGACGTGGTGAAGGTGATGAAGGCCGACGCGATGTCGATCAACACGATCCGCCGGATCTGACGCTCCGGTACCTCCCCGAGGGGCCGGTTCCGGCCCTGTGATCCGCGCCACCTCCGGTCGGGGGTGGCGCTCCGGGTTTGCGGACCGGGCGGGCCGGAGGGTGAGAGTCGATCAGCTTTGCGTGCGCCGGTGATCACCATCAGTCATTTTCACAAAAGAACATGGGTAATCTTCCGTCTTTTTTCTGACAAGGATTTGAACGGATCACGGTTCAGTTACTAGGGTCGTGCTCCGAACCACCGCACAGTCGATCACCCAGCCTGGGTGGCGGCGGTGGTTACCGCCGAGTTCGCGAAACAGCGGGGCAGGTCGAAGCGACTGCCCGACAGGGGAGCCCAGTAGTCGGGGGCGCTGTGGAGCGGAGCCGGGGAACCACACGTTCCTCCGGGGTGAATCGGCGCCAGGTCGGCCGTAGGTGAGGCCGGTGAGGCGTCGTAGGGCATGCTTCCGGCCCGAACCCGTCAGCTCACCCGGTAGGCGGCGTAGGAAGAAGGAGTCCGCCTTCGTGGCGTCCCATCGTCGTCCCAAGCCCGCCAGCCGTACCCGCGTCTCGATCCTGACCGGTTTCGCCGCCGCCGCCGTCGCGCTCTCCGCGCAGTCCGGCGCGCACGCCGACCCGCAGCCGACCAAGGACCAGGTCAAGGAGCAGGTCGACCAGCTCAACGAGCAGGCCGAGCAGGCGACCGAGAAGTACAACGCCGCGCAGGAGAAGCAGCAGGAGCTGGAGAAGCAGGTCTCCGGCCTCCAGGACCAGGTGGCCCGCCAGCAGGCCCAGGTGACCGACCTCCAGGGCGGCCTGGCCGAGATCGCCGGCGAGCAGTACCGCAACGGGGGCATATCCCCGACGGTCCAGCTGATGTTCTCCTCCAGCCCGGACAACTTCCTCAACCAGGCCGGCGCGCTGAACCAGGCGGGCAGCACCCAGAAGAACCAGCTCAAGCAGCTCCAGGACCAGCAGCGCAAGCTGGACCAGGACCGCACCGAGGCCCAGGGCAAGCTCGGCGAGCTGGAGTCCACGACCCAGCAGCTGAAGGCCTCCAAGGACGAGGTCCAGAACAAGCTCAAGGCCGCCCAGGACCTGCTCAACACGCTGACCGAGCAGGAGCGCCAGGCGATCAAGGCGGCCGAGGACAAGGCCGCCGCCGACGCCAAGGCCAAGGCGGACGCCGCCGCGAAGGCCGCCGCCCCGGACCGCGCCTCGCGCGACAGCAGCCGCAGCGACCTCGGCTCGGGCTCCACCGCCGCGCCGGTCAAGATCGCCCCGGGCAGTTCGCACGGTGCCGCCGCGCTGGCCGCCGCCGCCACCAAGGTCGGCAGCCCGTACGTCTGGGGCGCCACCGGCCCCAGCTCCTTCGACTGCTCCGGCCTGATGGTCTGGGCGTTCAACCAGGCCGGGGTGTCGCTGCCGCGCACCTCGCAGGAGCAGGCCGGCGCCGGCACCCGGATCGGCTCGGACATCTCCCAGGCCCAGCCCGGCGACATGCTGATCTTCTACGGCGACGCCCACCACGTCGGCATCTACGCGGGCAACGGCCAGGTGCTGCACGCTCCCAAGCCGGGTGCGTCGGTGCGCTACGAGGCCGTCTCCAACATGCCGCTGGCCTCCATCGTGCGGGTCTGATCCCCGGCCACGCGTTCACGGGCCCGGTCCTCCGTCACGGAGGGCCGGGCCTGCGGCTTTTCCGGCGGCTCGACCTGGTGTCCGATTAGGGGTCAAATATTCGGGTCGGTAGGGGTTTGGACTCACTTGCCCGGACTCGCTAACGTCTGCCACCGGACTCCCGCTCGACGGCCGCCCACCGGGGCGCGGCCGCGGGGCCGCGCCGCAGGACTGGAGCCGTTGCCGCATGCCCGTGCACCGTCGTTCCCAACTGCTCGCCCGTGCGCTGGTACTGACCGCGGCCGCCACCACGGCCCTGGGTGTGGCGACCGCCGGCAGCGCCCAGGCCGCCCCCGGGGCGCCGGACGCGCCCGACCGCAAGGACGTCAAGGCCCAGGTCGAGCAGCTGTACGACGAGGCCGAACAGGCCTCGGAGAAGTACAACGCCGCGCAGGAGGCGCAGAAGCGGCTGCTGGGCGAGACCACGATCCTCCAGGGCGAGGTCGCCGCCGCCCAGGAGCAGCTCAACGAGCTGCGCGGGGACCTCGCCACGGTCGCCGGGGCCGAGTACCGGGGCGGCGGGATGACCCAGACCGCCCAGCTGATGCTCTCCAGCGACCCGGAGGCCTACCTCACCCGCGCCCGCACCCTCGGCCAGGCCGCCGAGCGCCAGCAGGAGACCCTGCACGAGCTGGTCACCCGTCAGCGCCGGCTCGACCAGCGGCGCACCGAGACCGCCGCCAAGCTCGCCGAACTGGACGAGGCCCGCCGCTCGCTCGCCGAGAACAAGCAGCAGATCCAGCAGCGCCTCGCCAAGGCGCAGAAGCTGCTCAACAGCCTGGGCGCCGTCGAGCGGAACCGGATGGTCGCCCAGGACGCCCGGGAGGCCGAGCAGCGCGCCACCCGCGGTACCGACCGGCTGGACCTCGGCAACGCCCCGGCCGCCTCCGAGCGCGGGGCGGCCGCGCTGGCCGCCGCGGTGCGGATGGTCGGCTCGCCCTACGTCTACGGATCCACCGGGCCGCGTGCCTTCGACTGTTCCGGTCTGATGTACTACAGCTGGCGGCAGGCCGGAGTGACCCTGCCGCGGACCTCGCAGGCCCAGGCGTACGCCGGGCAGCGGATCAGCCTCTCCGAAGCGCGGCCGGGAGACCTGGTGATCTTCTACCGGGACATGCACCACGTCGGGATGTACGCCGGCGGCGGCGTGATGGTGCACGCCCCGTACCCCGGTGCCAAGGTCCGGTACGAGAGCGTCAACGCGATGCCGGTCTCGGGAGTGGTCCGGCTCTGAGCGCGACGCCCTCCGGGCCGGACGGCCCCCACCCGATAGACCCCGCGCGCCGGGTGCTGTCCCGGCGCGGTGCGTTGCTGCTGGCGGCCGGCGGACTGGCCCAGCTGTCGCTGCCCCCGGTGGCCCCGCCGCCGCCGGGCGGGCGGGCCGTCGACCGGCAGGCCGAGGTCGCCGCGCTGCTGGCGGCGCGGGCACGCTCGCTGCCCGCCCGGTCGGGGCTGACCGGGGCCGAGGCGGTGTACCGGAACCTGGTGCTCTCACCGCCCGCCGGGCCGGAGCGGCAGGGCGCGTCCGTCGAGCTGGCGCTGCGGATCGCCGGGTACGACGAGTACCCGGTGGTGTACCCGCGCCGGATCGAGCTGGTCCGGGACCGGGGCGGCTGGCGGGTCGAGCGCGAGGAGGGCGCCGGTGGGCCCCCGGCGCCGTGGGACCTCGGCCCGGTCCGCACCGCCGCCGGAGCCCGCTGCCTGGTGCTCGGCCTGGCCGACGGGCCCGACCCGGCCGGGCTGGTCCCGGTGGGGGACAAGGCGGTGCCGGCCGTCAGCGCGGTCTGGGGCGACGCCTGGCCCGGCCGGCTGCTGCTGGAACTGCCCGCCACCGAGCCGCAGTTCGCCCGGCTGCTGGAGGCCGACCCGGCGGGCTGGACGGGCATGGCGGCGGTCACCGTGGCCGCCCCCGGCGCCCCCCGGCACACCCCGGCGGACCGGGTGGTGATCAACCCCGAGGCCTTCGCGAAGCTCAGCGACTTCGGCCGCCAGGTGGTCGTCACCCACGAGACCACCCACGTCGCGACCCGGGCCGACACCCGGGCCTGGACCCCGCTGTGGCTCTCCGAGGGCGTCGCCGACTGGACGGCCTACCGGGACTCCGGCCGGCGCCCGCAGCAGATCGCCCCCGAGCTGGCCCGGGACGTCGCCGCCGGGAAGCTGCCCGCCGCGCTGCCCGCCGACGCGGACTTCACCGCGGGCGCCGACGGCATCGCCCAGGCCTACGAGCAGTCCTGGCTGGCCTGCGAGCTGATCGCCCGCCGGTACGGGACGCAGCGGCTGGTCGCCTTCTACCGGGCGGTCGGCGCGGCCGACGGGGCGGGCGAGGAGCGGACGCACCGGACGGACCGGCTGCTACGGTCCGAACTGGGCCTCGGACTGGCCGAGTTCACCGGGCTCTGGCGGGCCGAGGTCGAGGCCTTGAAGGGCTAGCGAAGGCCCCCTGCCGCTTACCGCCCGGCCGGGTGGTCGATGCCGTCCAGCAGGTCCTGCTCGTAGGCGATGCCCGGGCGGACCGGGTACCCGGAGGAAGCCGGCAGGGCCGGGGGCTCGGCCAGGACCACGGTGGGCGCCAGGGCCGTCGAGGCGCGAGTGGAGCGCCAGAGCCGGATGCCGGAGAGCACGGCGGCGGTCAGCAGCAGCAGGTTGCGCAGGCCCAGCACGGCGACCGCGAGCGGTTCGCTGTTCAGGACCTGGGTGAACAAGGTCGGGAACTCGAGCAGGGTGAGCGGGCAGGCGAGCAGGATCAGCAGCGCCACCGGCCGCTGGCTGGTGCCGCGCACGGTCAGGCAGACCGCCGCGACGCCGACCAGCCAGACCAGGTACTGCGGGCTGATCACCCGGCTGGTCACCACGAAGATCAGCAGCGCGCAGAGCGCCGCGTCGTACATGGTGGCGGCGTTGCGCCGACGGGCGGTGAAGCGCCACAGCAGCAGCCAGAGGAAGCCCAGCACGGTGCCGGCCATCATCACCTTGCTGATCACGCTGACCCACGGCCCGAGCATCTCGGGGGAGCCGTAGTTCATGGTGACCTTGCCGTCCCAGCCCCCGGCCAGCCGGGCGATGTGCAGCGGCAGCGCGCCCACCGACTCGACCTCGATGCCGCGGGCCCCCTGGAAGGCCAGGAAGCCGAAGGCGCCGTTCATCCCGGCCGCCAGCAGGAAGCCGACCGAGACCGCCGTGGCGGCGGCCAGCGTCCAGGAACGGCGGGTGCGGCGGCCGGACGGGGTGCCGATCAGGCCCAGCAGCGGCCAGATCTTGACGATGCCGCCCAGGCCCAGCAGCAGCCCGCCGATCGCCGGGCGGCGGATCAGCGCCAGCAGGCCGGCCAGGGCGAGCGCGGTGACCAGCAGGTCGAAGCGGTTGTAGATCATCGGGCCGAGCAGCGGTACGGCGACCACCCACAGCCAGGCGCCGGTCAGCGCCCGGCCCCGGCGCAGCCCGGTGCGGATCAGCAGCGCGGCCGCGGCGGCGTCGGCGATCCCGCAGATCACCCAGAACGAGGTCAGGTACGACCAGGGCAGCAGGCCCGGCAGCAGGATCACCAGGGCGGCGCCGGGCGGGTACTGCCAGGTGACGTCGTCGAACGGGAAGGTGCCGGTCTGCAGCACGCCGTACCAGGCGTGGTAGATCATCCAGACGTCGGCGGTGACGTCGCCGCCGGGCGCCTTCAGCACCCCGGTCATCAGCAGCACCAGTACGGTGCGGGTGGCCACCCAGGTCGCCCCGAGGGCGGCGAGCGCCCCGAGCGGGCGGCCGAGGCGGCCGCGCGAAGTACCGGACTCGGTGGCCGGGGCCAACTCCACTGCGCTCCCTCGTTCGTCTCGACGTCCTCACCGGAGGCGTCGTACGGACGGACGCCCGGGCCGCCGCATCCGCGGCCTAGGTACTAGGACTGACCCGGGGGTCAAACGGTTGCCGTGCGCGGTTCCGTTCCCGGCGGGTCATGGTGTTGACCTATCGTACGGATCACCCAGCGGTACACCGAGCACCCCCCGACCGAGCGAGCCGTGGCCTGATGCACAGAACCTTGATCGTCACCAATGACTTCCCGCCCCGCCCGGGAGGCATCCAGGCCTTCGTGCACAACATGGCCGTCCGTCAGCCCGCAGGGAGCGTCGTGGTGTACGCCTCGACCTGGCGGGACGGTACCGAGGTGCGCGCCTTCGACGCCGAGCAGCCGTTCCCGGTGATCCGGGAACGCACGAAGGTGATGGTTCCCACACCCCGGGTCACCCGGCGGGCCGCCGAGATCCTGCGCGCCGAGAAGTGCGACTCGGTCTGGTTCGGGGCGGCCGCCCCGCTGGGCCTGATGGCGCCCGCGCTGCGCCGGGCCGGGGCCGGGCGGCTGCTCGGCATGACCCACGGGCACGAGGCGGCCTGGGCCCAGCTGCCGGGCTCCCGGCAGCTGCTGCGGCGGATCGGCGCGGGCACCGACGTGCTGACCTACCTGGGCGAGTACACCCGCTCGCGGATCGCCGCCGCGGTCGGGCCGCGGGCCGCGGCCCGGATGGTGCAGCTGCCGCCGGGCGTGGACGAGACGACCTTCCACCCCGGTTCCGGGGGCGCCGAGGTGCGCCGGCGGCTGGGGCTGGCGGACCGGCCGGTGGTGGTCTGCGTCTCCCGGCTGGTGCCGCGCAAGGGCCAGGACACCCTGATCGAGGCGATGCCGCTGATCCTGCGCGACGTGCCGGACGCGGTGCTGCTGATCGTCGGCGGCGGGCCGTACCGGGCGGACCTGGAGAAGTCGGTGGATGCCGAGGGGGTCCGGGACTCGGTGCGGTTCACCGGCTCGGTGCCGTGGGCCGAGCTGCCCGCCCACTACGGGGCCGGGGACGTCTTCGCGATGCCGTGCCGGACCCGGCGCGGGGGGCTGGACGTGGAGGGCCTGGGGATCGTCTACCTGGAGGCCTCGGCGACCGGGCTGCCGGTGGTCGCGGGGGACTCCGGCGGGGCGCCGGACGCGGTGCTGGAGGGCGAGACCGGGTACGTGGTGCCGGGCGGCTCGGCCGAGGCCTCGGCCGAGCGGATCGTCCGGCTGCTGCGGGACGAGGAGCTGCGCCGTCGGATGGGCGAGGCCGGCCGGCGCTGGGTGGAGCGCTCCTGGCGCTGGGACCTGCTGGCCGGGCGGCTGACCTCGCTGCTGGCGGGCTGACGCCCGGTACGGCAGTCCGCGGGTACGAAGGTACGAAGGTACGACGCCGCGAAGGGCCCCGGGGAGTCCCCGGGGCCCTTCGGCGTACCCGTACTGCCGCCGGCGCGGCCCTACTTCCGGTACAGCGCCTCGATCTCGGCGGCGTAGTCCTTGAGCACCACGTTGCGCTTGAGCTTGAGCGAGGGCGTCAGGTGGCCGCTCTCCTCGGAGAACTCGGTGTCCAGCAGGCGGAACTTCTTGACCGCCTCGGCGTGCGAGACGGCCGCGTTGCCGTCGTCCACGGCGGACTGCAGGGCGGCCAGCAGGTCCGGGTCCTCGGCGAGCTCGGCGACCGTGGCGGTGGCGGGCTTGCCGTTGAGCTCCTTCCACTTCGGGAAGAAGTCCGGGTCGACGGTGACCAGGCAGGCGATGAAGGGCTTGCGGTCGCCGACCACCATGACCTCGCCGACCAGGGCGTGGGCCCGGATGCGGTCCTCGATCACGGCCGGGGCGACGTTCTTGCCGCCCGCGGTGACGATGATCTCCTTCTTGCGGCCGGTGATGGTCAGGTAGCCCTCGGAGTCCAGCGCGCCGAGGTCGCCGGTGGCGATCCAGCCGTCCTTGAGGGTGTCGGCGGTGGCCTGGGGGTTGTTCCAGTAGCCGGTGAAGACGTGCGGGCCCTTGAAGTAGACCTCGCCGTCCTCGGCGATCCGGACCGAGGCGCCGGGGACCGGCTGGCCGACCGTACCGATCTTCGGCTTGTCCCACGGGTTGAAGGCGGTGGCCGCGCAGGTCTCGGTCAGGCCGTAGCCCTCCAGGACGGTGAAGCCGATGCCCCGGTAGAAGTGGCCGAGCCGCTCGCCGAGCGGGGCGCCGCCGGAGATCGCGTGGGTGGCCCGGCCGCCGAGGGCGGCCCGCAGCTTGCTGTAGACCAGCTTGTCGAAGACGGCGTGCTTGAGCCGCAGCACCAGGCCGGCGCCGCCGGCGTCCAGCGCCCGGCTGTAGGCGATCGCGGTCTCCGCGGCCTTGTCGAAGATCTTGCCCTTGCCGTCGGCCTGGGCCTTGGCACGGGCGGTGTTGTAGACCTTCTCGAACACCCTGGGCACGCCCAGGATCAGGGTCGGCCGGAACGACGCCAGCTCGGCGGTGACGTCCCTGATGTCCGAGACGTGGCCCAGCTTGATCGGGGCCATCACCGGGGCGATCTCGGCGATCCGGGCGAGCACGTGGGCCAGCGGCAGGAAGAGCAGCACGGAGCTCTCGCCGGTGCGGAACAGCGGGGCCAGACGCTCGACCACGTTGCCGCACTCGGCGAGGAAGTTGCCGTGGGTCAGCTGGCAGCCCTTCGGACGGCCGGTGGTGCCCGAGGTGTAGACGATGGTGGCGATGTCGTCGGGGCCGGCGATCGCCCGGCGCTCCTGGACGGTCGCGTCCGGGACGCCCCGGCCGGCCTCGGCCAGCGCGGCGAGCGCGCCGCCCTCGATCTGCCAGGTGTGCTTCAGCTCCGGCAGCCGGTCGCGGACCTCGGCGACCACCTTGACGTGCTGGTCGGTCTCGGTGACGAGGGCGACGGCGCCGGAGTCGCCGAGGATCCACTCGACCTGCTCGGCCGAGGAGGTCTCGTAGACCGGCACGGTGATCGCGCCGGCCGTCCAGATCGCGAAGTCCAGCAGCGTCCACTCGTACCGGGTGCGGGACATGACGCCCACCCGGTCGCCGGGCTCGATGCCCGCGGCGATCAGGCCCTTCGCGGCGGCGTGCACCTCGGCGAGGAACTGGACCGAGGTCAACTCCTGCCAGCGGCCGTCCACCTTCCGGCTGAGCACCGCGACGTCCGGGTGCTCCTCGGCGTTCCGGTGCACAGGGTCGGCGAGGTTACCGCCGCTCGGTACCTGGTAGAGGGCCGGAAGGCTGAAGTCGAGCAAGACTGCTCCTCGTTCGCGACGCTGCGGGACGGCAGGACGTTACTGCCCGGTAGGCAGCTTCGACCAGGGGGGTCGGCCCCGGTGTTCGAAGTGTCACACCCGGCCGGGTCGGACCAGGCCGTGACCGGGTCGTTCGACTGGCACCCTACGACAGCCCACAGGTGACCGGCCGGTAGCATGCCCTGCCGGCCGTCCCGGTGGCCGTCCCCGGTGGCCGTCCCGCCGACGGGCCCGCCCCGGCCGCCGCCGACGCCCCGCCCGCCTCCGCCGGTGCCCGTGCCGCCGAGGAGATCGCCGGTCGCGATAGCCTGCTCCGGGCGGATCGGGCCGAGCGTGCCCCGACCGGACCGGGCAGGCAGAAGGACGAGGCGGAGGGCCTTTCCATGGCGGAGCACACCAGGTCGAGCATCATCATCGACGCGACCCCGGCCGCGGTCATGGCCGTGATCGCGGACTTCGCCGCCTACCCGGCCTGGACCGGAGAGGTCAAGGAGATCGAGGTCCTGGAGAGCGGCGAGGACGGCCGCGCCGCGCAGGTCCGGCTGCTGCTCGACGCCGGTGCCATCCGCGACGAGCACACCCTCGCCTACACCTGGGACGGCGACCGCGAGGTCGGCTGGACCCTCGTCCGCAGCCAGATGCTCCGCTCGCTGGACGGCTCGTACACCCTCGCCCCGCTGTCCGGCGGCCGCACCGAGGCCACCTACCAGCTCGCCGTGGACGTCAAGATCCCGATGCTCGGCATGATCAAGCGCAAGGCCGAGAAGGTCATCATCGACCGCGCCCTGGCCGGCCTGAAGAAGCGCGTCGAGGGCTGACGGGCCCGGGCACGGCGGAACGGGGGCTGACGGCATGACGGCGACACGCACCATCCTGGTCAGCGGCGACGCGGGCGCGCCCGCGGTGGCCGCCGCCACCGCCCTGCACGCCGCCCGGCGCGGCCACCGCACCTGGCTGCTGGCCGCCGACGACCCGCACCGCGCCCTGGACTCCGCGCTCGGCACCCGGCTGGAGCCGGAACCGCTCCGCTACGCGCCGGGCCTGACGGTCTCCCGGATCGACGAGCAGGCCGCCTTCCGCTACGCCGTCGGCGAGCTCACCGGCCGGCTCAAGCCCGCCCTCGACCTGCTCGGCGCCGAACAGCTCGACCCCGAGGAGCTGACCGCCCTCCCCGGCATCGCCCGGCTCGCCCTGCTGCGCGCGCTGCCCGCCGCCGACCAGGACGTCCTGGTGGTGCTCGCCCCGGCACCCGCCGAGCTGATCGCCACCCTCGCCCTGCCCGAGCAGCTCACCCGCTACCTGGAGCGGCTGGTCCCCGAGCAGCGGCAGGCCGCCCGCGCGCTGCGCCCGCTGCTGGCCGGGCTGGCCGGCGTCCCGATGCCCGCCGAGTGGCTGTACGAGGGGCGCACCAAGGCCGCCGCGGTGCTCGCCGAGTCCCGCGCCGCGATCAGCGACCCGGGCACCAGCGTGCGCCTGGTCGTCTCCGCCGACGGCCACCCGTACGAGCAGCTGGGCCGGGTCCGGGCCGGGCTCGCGCTGTACGGCCACCGGCCGGACGCCGTCGTGGTGCACGGCGCGCTGCCGCCCGCCGCCCTCGCCTCGCCCGACCCCTGGCTGGCCGAGCTGGCCCGCCGCCGCCAGGAGGAGCTGGACCGGCTCGCCGCCGAGACCGACGCCCCGGTGCTGGTCACCGGCCTGGCCGAGGGCACCCTGGAGGCCGTCGCCGACCGGCTGTACGGGGACGGCCCCGGCCCCGAGCGGCTCGAACCGCAGCCCTGGCCGGTCGAGGACCGGCTCGCCGAGGACGGCCTGCTGGTCTGGCACCTCGACCTGCCCGGCGCCGACCGCTCCGGGCTGGACCTGGTCCGCCGGGGCGACGACCTGGTGGTCGGCCTCGGCGCCCACCGCCGGGTGCTCCCGCTGCCCGCCGCGCTGCGCCGCTGCACGGTCGCCGGGGCGGGGCTGCACGAGGGCGTGCTGTCGGTGCGGTTCGTACCCGACCCGTCGCTCTGGCCGCAGGGCTGACGGGCCTTCCGGCCTTTCCTCGCGGCCCGGCCGGTCGGGTAGCGTCGGCCCGAACGGGGCCGCGGGGTGCGGCCACGGCTGAGGAGGCGCCCGCGATGACCAGCACCGACGACCGTACCGAGCCCGGCACGGAGCAGGGGAGCGGGCCGTCCCACCCGTTCGGACCGGAGCTGGGCCCGCTGGTGGACGAGGTGCGCCGGTTCGCCACCGCCGTCGGCGAGAAGGCGCAGGAGACGAGTGCCACCACCCTGATCACCCTCTCCGGGCTGGCCGACCGCCTGCGCACCCAGCAGCCGGAGGTCTACTCCCACCTCGCCGCGGCCGGCTCCGGGCTGGCCGCCGCCGGCGCCGAGCTGCTGGCCGCCTACCGCGCCGCGGTGGCCGGGCACGAGCAGCGCTGGACGGCCGGGGAGGGGGCGCCGGTGGAGAAGATCGACCTCGACGCACCCGGCCGGGCCGAGGGCGCCGACGGGGCTGACGGGCCGTCCGCCAAGCAGTGAATCCGTGAATTCCGCAGCGTGACCAGGCTGCTCTCGTACGTCACGAAGAAGGAAAATCGATACGACTTTTGAAGCATCGCGGCCAGGCTGTCCCAGAATTGTCTTCGGATAATGTATGCGAGGCTGTGTACGGGGGCAGGGTTGGGCGGTACCGTTCCGTCCAGCGGGAACGAGTGAATAGCTGAGGGACACATGGCTCTGACCATCGGCGTCGATGTCGGCGGGACCAAGATCGCGGCAGGCGTGGTCGACGAGGCGGGTGCGATCCTGGCGCGGACCCGGGTGCCCACCCCGGCCGACCCCCAGTGGGCCGTCGACGCCATCGCGCAGGCCGTGCGCGAGCTCAAGGAGCAGC
This sequence comes from Kitasatospora sp. NPDC059146, assembly GCF_042786665.1. NCBI lineage: Bacteria > Bacillati > Actinomycetota > Actinomycetes > Kitasatosporales > Streptomycetaceae > Kitasatospora > Kitasatospora sp. NPDC059146. The sequence continues at coordinate 24,726 of NZ_JBHZCY010000130.1, forward strand.
ACCCCGGTGTCACCGCCGTCGGCGTCGGAGCCCCCGGCTTCGTCGACAGCAACCGCTCCACGGTGATCTTCGCGCCCAACATCGACTGGGAGAACGAGCCGCTGCGCGGCCGGATCGAGGAACTCACCGGCCTGTCCGCGGTGGTCGAGAACGACGCCAACTGCGCCGCCTGGGCCGAGTTCCGCTTCGGCGCGGCCGCCGAGCACCAGGACATGGTGCTGATCACCGTCGGCACCGGCATCGGCGGCGGCATCGTGCTCGACGGGCGGCTGCACCGCGGCCGCTTCGGCGTGGCCGGCGAGATCGGCCACCTCAACATGGTCCCGGACGGCCTCCAGTGCGGCTGCGGCGGCAAGGGCTGCTGGGAGCAGTACGGCTCCGGGCGCGCGCTGCGCCGCTACGGCCGGGAGAAGGCCGCGGCCGACCCGGTGCGCGGCCAGCGGATGCTGGACCTCAACGACGGCGTCGCCGAGACCATCCGCGGCATCCACATCACCGAGGCGGCCGAGGAGGGCGACCCGCTCGCCCTGGAGTGCTACGCCGAGCTGGCCGACTGGCTGGGCCGCGGCATGGCCGACCTCGCCGCGCTGTTCGACCCGGGCGTGTTCGTCCTCGGCGGCGGCGTCTCCGACTCCGGCCGGCTGCTGCTCGACCCGGTCGCCAAGGCCTTCGAGCACTACCTGACCGGCGGGGTGCACCGCCCCCGCGCCGAGGTCGTGCTGGCCTCCATGGGCTCCGCGGCCGGCATCGTCGGCGCGGCGGACCTCGCCCGCACCTGACCGATCCCCAGCAGTCGTCGTGACCCGCCGGCGGCGGTGCGACCGGGCCCCGACCAATCCCGGACGCGCCGCCGCCGTCGCACTACCGTCCTTCCCAGGACACCGCACCAGGGGAGGACCATGACCGCCGCACCCGTCGAGCCGCCGCCGGGCGGCCCGCGCCGACTGCGCCTGCTCAGCTACAACATCCGTTCGCTGCGCGACGACCGGCGGGCGCTGGCGCGGGTGATCCGGGCCTGCGCGCCCGACCTGGTCTGCGTCCAGGAGTCACCGCGCTACTGGCGCCCGGAGGGCCAGGCCGCCCGGCTGGCCCGGGACACCGGGACGGTCGTCCTGGCCGGGGGCGGCCGCACCGCCGCCGGACCGCTGCTGCTCGGCCGGCCCGGCGCCGTCGAGGTGCTGGGCGTGCACGACCGGCTGCTGCCCAAGACCCGCGGCCTGCACGCGCGCGGCTTCGCCACCGCACTGCTGCGGCTGCCCGGCAGCGCGCCCTTCACCGTCACCAGCTGCCACCTCAGCCTGGACCCGCAGGAGCGGTACGGGCAGTTCGAGCTGCTCCTCGACCAGCTGGCGATCACCGAACACGGCGTCGTGGCAGGGGACTTCAACGAGCACCCGGACGGGCCGGGCTGGCAGCTGCTGGCCTCCCGGATGTGGGACGGGTACCCGACCGCGCCCTGGGGCGGCGAGTTCACGTCCGTCCCGGAGAACCCCTACCAGCGGATCGACGCCGTCTTCGCCACGCCCGGGATCACCGTCCTCGGCTGCGGGGTGCCGCACGGGCTGCCCGGGGTCACCGGGGCCGACCTGCGGGCCGCGACCGACCACCTGCCGGTGCTGGCCGTGCTGGAGTTCCCGGCGCCCTGAGGCGCGTCCCGAGGACCGGGCCCGGACGAACGGACCGGGCCCGGACGACCGGGTCAGGCCCGGACAGCCGGACCGGGCCAGGGCTAGGGCCTGTCCGGCGGATCTTGCCAGGCGCGCGACGCCGGGCATCCCGCCT
>NZ_JBHZCY010000131.1:0-26401 GCF_042786665.1 Kitasatospora sp. NPDC059146
GCGCACCCCCGGTGAGGGGTGCGCCGCTCGGGCCGTTCGCCGAAGTACCGGCTCAGAACTGGGTGCTGACCGTCACCCCGCTGAAGTCGGTGGTGGCGTACAGGCTGACGTACCGGTAGCCGGCCGCCGGGTTGGTGACGGTCAGGCTCTGGGTGGTGCCCGGGTTGGTGGAGGCGGCCGTGTGGGCGCTGGGGGAGGCCCAGGTGTCGGCGTTGTAGTACAGGGCCGCCGTGCCGGTGCCGCCGGAGGTGGAGACCTTCAAGGTGCTGGTGCCGGCCGGCAGGTAGACGTAGAAGTAGTCCAGGTTCCCGGCGGTGCGGGCCTGGTTCGGCCGGGAGCAGTTCTGGCCGAGGGCGTCGGTGCGCGGGTCGGTGCAGGTCGGCAGGGTGGTGGTGCCGCCGGTGGTGACGGTGACCGAGGTCGGGGTGCTGGTGGACTTGCCGGCGCTGTCGGTCACGGTCAGGTTGACGGTGTAGGTGCCGGCGGCCGCGTAGGTGTGGACCGGGTTGCGGTCCTCGGAGCTGCTGCCGTCACCGAAGGTCCAGTGCCAGGAAGCAAGCGAGGCCTGGGAGTTGGTCTCCACGGACTTGTCGGTGAGGGTGACGGTGGCGCCGTTGACCGACTGGTCGAAGAGCGCGGTCGGGCCGTCCGCGTAGCAGGCGCCGGCGGCGCAGGCGTTCAGCCAGGTGTCGAAGTCGGCGTCGTAGGAGGTGCCGAGGCCGTTGTAGACGGCGTAGCCGCCCTGGTAGTCGCCGGTGCGGAAGTGGCCGAGCATGTTCTGGATGAAGTCCGGGTGCTTCTCGACCATGTACCGCACGGCCAGGTAGCCCCACGGGTAGGTGCGCACCGTGTCCGAGTTGTCGTAGGTGTTCTGGAAGACGGTGCTCAGCTTGTACCGGTGCGTGGCGGCCTCGGCCATCGCCTGGGTGTCGGTGGTGCCGCGGTAGGTGTACGACTCGTACTCGGCGACGCCCTCGATCCACCAGATGTCCGGGACGGAGATCTCGGTGCCGAAGTTGCCCTTCATGTCGTAGATGTTGTCGAGGTAGTGGGTGTACTCGTGGTTGAGGTTCCACACGTTGGCCGGGAAGCCGTCGATGTAGGACTTCTTGTACATCACCGACACGGGCTTGTTGTTGGGGTCGGTGACGTCCATGACGGTCTGGCCGCCGTTGTCGGTGGAGTTGTTGTAGATCGCCCAGGAGTAGGTCAGGTAGTCGTCCCGGTTGGCGAAGACGGCGAGGGTGATGCTCTTGCCGTACTGGCCGGGTATCGGGCCGTCGTCCTTGACCAGGTTGTGGAAGAAGGTGTCCTCGCCGCGCAGGCTCGCGCAGACGGTGGCCAGCTCGGCGGGGGTGAGGTCCTCGGTGCGGATGGTGCGGTTGTCGCAGACGAGGGTGTTGGGCAGCACGGCGGCGGTGAGCTTGCCGGGGAGGTCGCAGGTGCCGTAGGTGGAGCACTGCGTGCTGTCGTACTGGTTGGCGTTGTACGCGGTGTACACGTACAGCGGGCCGGTGCTGCCGGTGACCGGGGTGCTGTCGAGGAGCTGCTTGACCAGCGGGCGGGTGAAGGCCGCGACGGAGCCGCCGTCGCCGGCGGTGCGGGCGAGGTCGTTGCCGGCGTTGACGTCGAGGAACTGGTTGGCGGTGCCGAGCAGGTCCTTGTGCTTCTGCGCGAAGTTCGCCAGCGCGGTGATCACGCTCGGGTCGGCGCCGATCGCGCTGACGTAGTCCGGGTTCCAGTTGGCCCGCCACAACGGCGCGTACAGCACGGCGTTGACGGCCTTCACCATCTTCGGGAAGGCGTTGTAGCCGTTGTCGTAGCCGTTCAGGACCTGCTGGTAGACCTTCAGGTACTGGCCCTGGATGTTGGCGCTGTCGGTGAGGACCAGCACCTCGTTGAGCACGGTGCCGTTGGCGTCGCTGACGTCCTTCCAGTGCGAGCCCGCGAAGAATGCGTCGAGGCCGCCCTTGACGGCGCCGGTGAGCGAGGCGTCGTAGGGCCCGACGGTGCCCGCGTTGTTGGACTGGACGTAGTAGCCGGCCCGCAGGAAGAGCACCAGCTGCAGGAGGTTGGCGGAGTTGTCGCCGGAGTAGTTCGCGGCCTGGGCCTTGAAGGCGTTGGCGACGGCGAGCATCTGCGACTGCTTGAAGACGGCGGCCGCGTCGCTGCCGGTGACGTTGAACAGCGTGCTGACGCAGTCCGTGGTCGAGGCCTGGACGAAGGAGACCAGGCCGGCGCCGCTGCGGCTGCCGAAGTCCGAGGGCGCGCAGCCGGCCGCGGCGGGCGCCTGGGCGGTCAGCGCGTGCTGGGCCGCGGCGGCGGACTTCGGCTGCGGGGCGGTCCGGACGGCCGTGCCGGTCGGCTGGAGGGCCTGGCCGAGCTGGTCCGCCGGGAGCGGGGCGGCCGTGCGGCCGAGCTGCTCGGAGGCGGACGGGGCGGCCGTCTCGGCGCCGAACGGCTTCGGCGCGGCCGGGGCCCGGCCCGGGACCGCCGAGGTCGAGGCGGGGGCCGCAGCGGCGACCGGCGCCGGGGAGGCGGCGAGGGCCGGGGTCGGGAGCAGGGTGGCGGGGCCGGCGAGAGCGGCGGCCACCAGGAGCGGAAGGGATTGGCGCAGACGCACTGCGGTGTCCTTGTCCTGAGGTGGGGGAGGTGACGCGGCGTCGGCCACGAGGCTGAGGGGGAGTTGACGTGTGACCTGTCACCGGAATCAGGGTCAGAACAATGTCACAGGTTATATGTCATCGCAAGGGTCCTCGCAGGGCCTCGCGAACCGCCCCCGTCGGCCGTTCCACCGGCTCCTGTGCTTCGCGTCCGAAGCTCGGGTGCACGAATCAAAGTGACATGTCACACCCTATTGATTGTGGTGCGGCAACCGTGGCACGGTGCCAGGCGACGGCCTCGGCAGCAGCTGCCCGAGGCCCACCCCCACACCCCCCAGCAAGGAGTGACGATGCGTCACCGACTCCGGCTACCCCGTGCGCTCGCGGTGCTCGCCGCCGCGAGCACCGCCCTCACCGGCCTCGCCGCCGCCCCGAGCCTCGCCGCCCCCACGGCGCAGGCCGGTGCCCAGGCGAGTCCCGCCGCCGCTCAGGCCCCCGGGCAGGCCACCCGTTCCACCCACCCCGACGGGACGCCCCCCACCGGCACCGCCTTCGGTCTCGACACCCACGCCCAGACCCAGGCCGGCCGCCTCGCCCCCGCCCAACTCCCGCCCCGCTCACCGCAGTCGGCAGCGCCCAAGGCCCCGGCTCCCAAGCTCGCCAAGGCCCTGGCCGCCACCTCCTGCACCCCCGCCGACTTCAGCGGCCGGAGCGGCTCCGACCTGGTGGCCTTCATCCAGGGCTCGTCCGTCGACTGCATCAGCTCGCTCTTCCGCCTCACCGGCGGCGACGCCCACGGGGTGTTCCAGCAGAGCCAGATGCTCGCGGTCGCCAACGGGCTCAGGAGCGCCGCCGCCTCGTACACCGGTGACAACTCCACCGGCATCTACCAGCTGGGCTACTTCCTCCAGGCCGGCTACTACGTGCAGTACTACCGCCCGGGCGACGTCGGCAGCTACGACGCGACGCTCACCGGCGCCGTCCAGGCCGCGCTGGACGCCCTGGTGGCGAGCCCGCACTTCCTGGACGTCAACGACGGCAACGGCCAGGTCGCGGGCCAGGCGATGATCCTCACCGACAGCGCCAACCTCCAGGCCCACTACCTCGGCACCTACCAGCGGGTGCTGAACGCGTACACCAGCTCGTGGGACGCGTCCTGGTACATGGTGAACTTCGCCAACAGCGTGTACACCCCGATCTTCCGCGGCCACCAGAACGCCGACTACGTCGCGGCCGTCACCGCCGACCCGGGCATCATCAACACCCTCGACCGCTTCGCGCTCGACCACCGGAGCATGCTCGGCGGCACCAACTCCTTCCTGGCCTCCAACGCGGGCCTGGAGACGGCCCGGTACATCGAGCACCCCGCCCTGGTCGGCACCGTCCGCCCGCTGATCAAGGGCCTGATGGACGTCTCCTCGATCACCGGCCCCACCGCGTCGCTCTGGGTCGGCGTCGCCGGCATGGCCGCCTTCTACGACAAGGCGAACTGCTCCTACTACGGCGTCTGCAACCTGCCGGACCAGCTCAAGGCCGCCGCCCTGCCGGTCAGCCACACCTGCGACGCCACCCACACCCTCCTGGCGCAGAGCCTCACCGCCGCCGACCTGGCCGCCGTCTGCGCCAGCCTGCAGAACCAGGACCCGTTCTTCCACAAGCTGGTCAAGGACAGCGGCCCGATCGCCGGCCAGTACGAGAACTCGCTGCAGATGGTGGTGTTCGCCTCCCCGCAGGACTACCAGACCTACGCGGGCGGCATCTACGGCGTCAGCACCAACAACGGCGGCATCACCCTGATCGGCGACCCGACCGCCCCCGGCAACCAGCCGATCTCGCTGACCTACCAGAACGGCGACGACGGCTTCACCGCGGGCGTCTGGAACCTCAACCACGAGTACACCCACGCCCTCGACGGCCGCCTCGACATGAAGGGCGACTTCAACCAGCAGATATCCGTACCGGACGTCTGGTGGATCGAGGGCGTCGCCGAGTACGTGTCCTACAGCTACCGGAACGTCACCGACACCGGGGCGATGGCCGAGGCGCCCAAGCACACCTACGCGCTCAGCACGCTCTTCCAGAACACCTACGACAACAGCGACACCACCCGCACCTACCCGTGGGGCTACCTGGCCGTCCGCTTCATGGCCGAGAAGCACCCGGACGTCATCCAGAACATGCTGGGCCACTTCCGCACCGGTGACTACACCGGCGGCTACGCGACCTACAACTCGATCGGCACCGCCTACGACGCCGAGTTCAACTCCTGGCTGGACGCCTGCGCCGCCGGCGCCTGCGAGGTCGGCGGCGCCCCGACCGCCGCGTTCAGCGCCGCCCCGACCGGCCTGGCCGTCCAGTTCACCGACCAGTCGACCGAGTCCGGCGGCTCCATCGCCTCCTGGGCCTGGAACTTCGGCGACGGCGCCACCTCCACCAGCCGCAACCCCGCCCACAGCTACACCGCGGCCGGCAGCTACGACGTCAGCCTCACGGTGACCGACGGCAACGGGAAGACCAACACCGTCACCCAGTCCGTCACCGTCGGCAGCCTCAGCGGCTGCACCGCCGCCGACGCCCGGGTGCTGGACAAGAACTGCTCCCGCACCAACCAGTCCGCCACCGCCGGCAACCTGGCCTACTACTACATCTACCTGCCGGCCGGCACCACCACGCTGAAGGTGTCCAGCTCCGGCGGCACCGGCACCGCGTACCTGCTCTACAACCCCGACACCTGGGCCACCCCGAGCGCCTACACCACCGGCTCGACCACCAACGGCACCACCAACCAGAGCCTGACCGTCACCAACACCACGGCCGGCTACCGCTACATCAGCCTCTACGCCCAGACCGATTTCAGCGGGGTGACCATCACCACCCAGTACTGACCCGCACTCCGCACGGTGGCCCGGAGCACCCGCTCCGGGCCACCGCCCGTCAACTGCCGCGCCTGAGCAGCCGGTCGAACAGTCCGCGCCGGGGCCCGGGCGACGGGGCGAGGTCGTGCGCGTCGGAGGGGAGGCCGAGCCGGGCGCGGGCCCCGCGGCGCTCGGCGCGGATCCGATGGACGGCGCGCTCCCGGGCGGCGTGGTCCCAGCCGCCGTGTTCCTGGGCGCCGTGGTCCCGGCCGGCCGGCGGGTCGGCGGCCTCCGGGAGCAGCAGGTCGAGCGCGGTGGTCCAGTGCCGGACGGCCCGTTCGTCCTGCCCGGCCCCGGCCAAGTGGTCGGCGAGGTCCTCGAAGGCGTACCAGTCACCGGAGCCGCGGGCGTACGCCTCGGCGGCGGTGAAGGCGTCCCGGGCTTCCTCGCCGCGGCCCGCGGTGTGGAGGGTGAAGGCGTACAGCGCCGGCATCCGGTCCAGCCCGGGGTCGTCCTCGGCGGCGAGGCCCCCGGTGCGGGCCGCCGCCACCTCGTCGAGCAGGGCCAACGCCCGGGCGCAGGACCCCGCGTCGGTCCAGTACACCGCCGCGTCGACGAGCGCATCGAGCCGCTCACCGCCGCTCGCGGTGGCGGCGAACGCCTCGGACTCCTCGGCGCACTCCGCGGAGGTGTAGGTCAGCGGGCCGAACGGTCTCTTCACGGTGGTCCTTCGCGGGCGGGGCGGGGCAGCGGCCGCCATGATCCCGCAGGCCGCCCGGACGCCGTCCACCGGGAGGGGCTTCGGTCGGCCCTCCCGCTGTGCCCGGAGCCCGGAGCCCGGAGCCCGACGCCCGTCCCCGACCCGGTGGACGGGGGCGGGGACGGGCGTGCAGGTGGAGGCGGTGGGGACCGGTCGGGTCAGGAGGTACGGCGGACGTACGGCTCCCAGAGCACCTTGATCGACCGCGTCGGCCCGGTGTCGCCGGAACGCCGCTGCGCCTCGGTGCCGAACGGCGGGGCACCGGACTGGAGTCTGGCCGGCTGGTTGGTGATCGCCGTCCACCCCGGGTTGCCGGTCACGCAGTCCACCGGGGTGCTGCCGTCCGCGGTCGCGAACCGGCAGAAGGTCCGGTACACCGTGCCGTCGGTGGTGATGGTCTCCACGGAGATCTGGTTGCCGTGGTCCGACACGGCCACACCGCAGGCGGGGGCGGCCCCCAGCGGGAGCGCGGGCGGGGTCGACCAGGTGGTCAGGTCGGCGTTCGGGCCGTTGAGCGGCGCGCTGCCGACCTGGACGGTGCCGTTCTTGACCACGCCGGTGTAGAGCACCATGCCGTGGGTGACGGTGTCGATGGACATGCACGGGCCGGTCGGGCCGGTGGCCCCGGTGTTGCCGGTGGCTCCGGTCGGCCCGGTCGGCCCGGTCGGTCCGGTCGGTCCGGTCGGTCCGGTGTTGCCGGTGGCCCCGGTGGGGCCTGTCGGTCCGGTCGGCCCGGTGGCGCCGGTGTTGCCGGTGGGTCCCGTCGGTCCGGTCGGTCCCGTGGGTCCGGTGCTGCCCGTGGCACCGGTCGGTCCGGTCGGCCCGGTGGCCCCGGTGTTGCCCGCAGCCCCCGTCGGTCCCGTCGGCCCGGTGGCGCCCGTGGCGCCGGTGTTGCCGGTGGCTCCCGTCGGCCCCGTCGGCCCCGTCGGCCCCGTCGGTCCGGTAGGTCCGGTCGGACCCGTCGGCCCGGTGACGCCCTCGCCCGCAGGGCCGGTCGGTCCGGTCGGGCCGGTCGGGCCGGTTTCGCCCGCAGGACCAGTCGGGCCGGTGGGTCCGGTCGGCCCCACGCACCCGATCAGGTGGCCGTGATGGCCGTCGTGGCCCCCGTCTCCGTGCTCCTCGCCGTTGCCGTCGCCGTCGCCGCGGAGGGACCGACCCGGGCCGGACTGCTGCAATGCCGGCGCGTGGACGCCGTCACCCGTCTGCCGGCCGCCCTCGGGCGTCGGCTCGCCCCCCTCCTGAGGCTGCTCCTCGCCCCACACCTCCTGCTGGCCCGGCGGACAGTGCTCCTCGCCGTGGTCGCCGTGCTTCTGCTGGCTCGGCTGCGGGAGGTAGCTGTGGATCCCGGCGGCGAACGTGGTGCCGCTGGTCGACATGATGGCCGTGATGAGCAGCGCGGCACCCGCCGCGCGTTGTTTGCGGCGGTGCGGCACCGCCGGTCTCGGGATCCGTGATCCGCGTGATGACACCCGGTACTCCTCACTCGTCGGGGACGGCGGGACGATGCGGCCCGCCCGGTGTCCGCCATTGATCCGGGCGGCGCAGTCGCTTCCGGCGTCGACGGGACCGGAATGTCATCAACGCGGCGCACTGCGATCACCCGGACGGCCCGAACCCGTTGGCCTGACCCGTGTGGGAGCACGGGGGACGAACGGGCCCGAAATAGCATCACCACCGCGATGCGCGTCCCGGTGCGTGCCCGACCGGGCCCGCCGCCCTCCCGCCCACTCCGAGAGGCCGTTGTGACCCGATCCGACGCTTCCCGTTCCGGTGCAGCCCCGTCCCGGGCGCCCGGCCGGAGGCCCACCGTCTGCCTGTGCATGATCGTCAAGGACGAGGCGGCGGTCATCGAGCGCTGTCTCGCCTCGGTCCGCGGCCTGGTCGACACCTGGGTGATCTCCGACACCGGGTCCACCGACGGGACCCAGGAGCTGATCCGCCGTGCGCTGGCCGGGATCCCCGGCGAGCTGCACGAGGAGCCCTGGACGGACTTCGGCCACAACCGGACGCTCAACATCCGGCACGCCCGCGGCAAGGCCGACTACCTGCTGCTGATCGACGCCGACATGGTGGTGCGGCAGGAAGGGCCGCTCCCCGAGCTGACCGCCGACTCCTACCTGGTGCGCCACGCCGCCGACCTGGAGTACCGGATCAAGCGGCTGGTGCGCGGCACCGTCGACTGGCGTTACGAGGGGGCGACCCACGAGTACCTGACGACGGACCAGCCGGACCGCTCGGCCGAGCTCGACGCGCTGGTCATCGAGCACTTCGCGGACGGCGGCTCCCGGTCCGACAAGTTCGAACGCGACGCCCGGCTGCTGCGGGCGGACCTGGAGCGCGACCCCGGCAACTCCCGCGCGGTCTTCTACCTCGCCCAGACCATGCGCGACCTCGGACGCACCGCCGAGGCGATCGAGCTGTACCGGCGGCGGGCCGGGATGGGCGGCTGGCCGGAGGAGGTCTACTACGCGCTGCTCCAGGTCGGCGTGCTGACCGCGGAGACCGGCGGTGACTGGCCGTCCGCCATGGACGCGCTGCTGCGCGCCTGGGAGAGCCGCCCGGGGCGCCTGGAGGCCTGCTACCAACTCGCGTCCCGGCTGCGCCGGATGGGCCGCTACCAGGCCGCGCACGCGTTCGCCCGGGCGGGGCTGGACCGCGGCCTGCCGAACGACTGGCTGTTCACCGAGCCCTGGGTGTACCGCTGGGGGCTGCTCTTCGAGTACTCGATCACCGCGTACTGGGTCGGTGACGCGCGGGGCTCGCTGGCCGCCTGCGACCGGCTGCTCGCGATCGCCGAGCTGCCCCGCCCCTACCGCGAACAGACCCTGGCCAACCGGAGGTTCGCGGAGCAGGCGGTGTCGGCGTCCGCTCCGGGGGTGCTCAGCCGGTCCGGGTGAGCAGCACGTAGCCGTCCACGTCGGCGACGTCGCGGTAGCCGTGCGCGCGGTGCCAGTTCAGCCGGTTCCGCTCGATCTCGGGCGTCAGCGGCCAGCGCTTGTTCCACGGCGTCCAGGTGTCCACCAGGATCCACTCCGGGTCGGGCCGGCTGGGTTCCCAGCCGAACAGGCCGACGGTGGTGCGGTCGGTGAGCTGGGGCACCAGCAGCGTGGAGGCCTGGACGGTGGCGCCGTCCGGGATGCGGTCGATCAGCCGGTGGGCGACGGCGAGCCGGGGGTCGCTCCGCCAGGTGGCCGGCTGGACCAGCTGCCAGAACGGGAACTGCGGCAGCAGCAGCAGGCAGACCGCCGCCGTGCCCAGCAGGTGGCGCCGTACGCTGCCCGGCCGCGCCCGCCGGGCGGCCAGGGCCTCGACGAGGGCGGCGAAGACGATCGGCATCAGCACCAGCGAGTAGTGGTAGCCCGTGCCCCAGTGGAACGCGTTGGTCGAGAGGAAGCGCCACACCAGCGTCGGCACCGCGACCCAGGCCAACGAGGACCGCAGCGCCAGGAACACCGTGACGGCCAGCACGAACAGCAGCGTCGTCGCCTTGGCCTCGGGGGTGATCAGACCGATCGTCCCCTTGTACAGCAGGCCCGCCACGAGGGTGTCCGCACCGCCCGGACCGCCGCCCGAGCCGTCCCCCCGGCCGCTCACGTACGACCAGTAGGCGAAGTCCCCGCCCGGGTTGAAGGCCGGCAGCACCACCAGCACGGCGAGCAGCGACCCGGCCACCCCGGCGGCGGCCGTGCCGAGCCCCAGCCGCCGGCCGCCCCGCCGGGCGATCAGCAGGCCGATCACCGCCACCGTCAGCCCGAGGTCCTCCTTCACCAGCAGCAGCGGCAGCGCCCAGCAGGCCGCGGCGCGCAGCCGGCCCTCGGCGAGCGCGGCCAGCGAGAAGGCCAGCAGCGGGACGGCGAAGGCCACCTCGTGGAAGTCGAAGCCGATCGCGCTGGCGACCCCCCAGGACAGGCCGTAGCAGAGCCCGACCACCGCGGCGGGCCCCGAGCCCAGCCTGCGCCGGGCCCAGAGGACCAGCGGCACCGTGCCGACGGCGACCAGGGCGGCCTGCACCACGAGCAGCGTCACGGGGGTGCGCCAGACCCAGTAGAACGGGGCGACCAGGGCCAGCACGGGGGAGAAGTGGTCCCCCAGCACGGGGAAGCCGGGCGCCTTCAACTCGGAGACGGGCAGGTGCCCGTCCGCGTAGGAGCGGACCACCTGCTCGAAGATGCCCAGGTCGTAGCTGTTGGAGAGCATCCGTTCGTGGATCCGCACGGACAGCGTCGTGTAGACGGCGAAGAGCGCTCCCGCCAGCCCCCAGACCCACCACGCGCTGCCGACGACCGGCGGCAGCAGGTACGGGCGGGTGGCCCGCTCCCCGGGGCCGGACTGCCGCGGCGGACGGTCCACGGTGCTGTCGGTGAGAGGCGCCTGCATGATCACACCTTCCGGAGGCCGCTGCCGAAACCGCTCCCGGTGCACCGCGGACGACGCACCGCGAGCGGCGCACCGGCAGCGGCGCACCGGGAGCGCCGCCCAACAAGATGTCAGCAACGCTTCGGCACCGGCGGGGAAGGGCTGTCACGCGCAGCGCAGAATCAACCGATCGGCCGCAGGCGCCGCGTCGGCCCGGCTGGTCCGCCCGCCCGCGCACACCCTTCCGGGCCCCGGGCCGACGTCAGTCGCGGTACCGGTCCACCAGGTGGCCGTACCCGCCCGCCGTCCAGACCCGGCGCCGGAACTCCGGGAGGGTGACCGCGCCCGCACCCTGTCCGGCGGTGGGCGGGAAGTGGGCGGTCCCGCAGCGGGCGCAGTACCAGGCCGTGGCCCACAGCCGCTCGGCCTGCGGGCGGCCGGCGAGTTCGCGGCTGCTCCTGGCCCAGAGCAGCGCGGCCGTGGCGAACAGCGCGACCGCGAGGCAGAACGCGATCCCGGAGAACAGGTAGAAGGAGTCGGATCCGGAGGAGTCCGAGAGGTGGGCGAGGGAGGATCCGGCGAGCATCTTGGCGCTGGAGTCCTCGTACCTGCTCTGCGAATCGGCGACGAAGTACAGGAACCCCGCCGCGAACAGGGCGGGGACGCCGAGGACGGCCGGGACGCGCTCGGGGCGCTTCTCCGGGGCGGGCGCCAGGGCCCGGGCGAGCGGGCTGGTGACCTCCCGGGTGCCGGTCCGGAGCTTGCCGTCGTTGTCCCGGGAGTGGACGGTGACCGTCTTCCGGCCCGCGAGGTGGACGGCCGGAACACTGCGGACCTGGTCGGTCCGGGCGCAGCCGGGGCAGGTCTGCGGGGCGGACGGCGCGGGTGCGGCGTCCCGTGGTTCGATCATGGTTCCCCCCAGTGGTGTCGTCCGGCCGGTGGGCCGTTCGTATCCGCTGGGACGTGCCGGGCCGGGGGGCGGTTGCGGCTCGCCTCCCGGAGGTCGTGGAACCTCCGGCCGGCCCACTGGACCCGCCGCTCGGCCCGGCTGTGCCGACCGGCCGTGCTACCCGGCCGTCGGCGGGGTCCAGCCGAGGGCCGGCCCGAGGCGGGTGGCGAGGTCGGTGAGGATCTGGGTGTAGTCCTCGGGCTCGAAGTCGAACGGGAGCGCGAAGGCGACCTCGTCCACCTCCCGGAAGCCGGCGTGGGCGTGCAGGCGTTCGGCGAGTTCGGCCGAGCTGCCGACCAGGTCGGGGGCGAAGAGCAGCCGGTTCGGGCCCTGCGGGGTGAGGGTGCGTGGGGTGCGGGAGAGCGCGTAGGCCTGGTACCTGGCGCGCTGTTCGGGGGTGGCGCCGTCGGTGGGGACGACCACCAGGCCCTGGGAGACCCGGGCGCGCTCGCCGTCGGGGTGGTGGGCCCGGAAGGCGCGGATCTGCTCGGCCTGGATGGCGGCGAAGTCCGGTGCGTCGTCGCCGGGTTCGGGCTTGACCACGCTGCTGGTCAGCAGGTTGAGCCCCTGTTCGCCGGCCCAGCGGGCCGAGCGCAGGCTGCCCGCGCCGTACCAGAGCCGGTCGGCGAGGCCGGGGGAGTGCGGCTGGACCCGGCGTGAGTACACCTCGATGCCCTCGGTGCCGGCGAAGTCGGAGGCGTCCTCGCCGCGGACCAGGGAGAGGAAGCGTTCGGCGCGGGTGGGGGAGAAGTCCTCGTGCTCCCCGGTGTCGGGGTAGAGCGCGCCGCGCACGTGCTCGTAGTGGACGGGCGGGCCGACGCTGAACCCTGGGTTGAGCCGGCCGCCGGAGAGCAGGTCGACCGTGGCGAGGTCCTCGGCGAGCCGCAGCGGGTTCTCCCAGCCCAGCGGGGTGACGGCGGTGCCGAGCTGGATGCGGCTGGTGCGCTGGGTGGCGGCGGCGAGGACCGCGACCGGGGAGGAGATCCCGAACTGGAGGTGGCGGTGGCGCAGCCAGGCGCTGTCGAAGCCGAGCCGTTCGCCGAGGGTGATCAGGTCGAGGGTGGACTCGTGGCCCCGGCGCGGGTCCGCCTCGTCGAAGAGGCCGATGGTGAGGAAGCCGAGTTTCCGCAGCGGGCGGGGGGAGGGCGGCATGGTGGCGGCTCCGCGGGGGTCTTGCGGCCCCGGAGGGCCGGACGGGTGGTGCCCGTCGACCGTACGCAGACCGCGCGCGGTGCCACAAGATCGGCGCGGGATCCGGACAACGGGCCGTAACGCGGGGCAATGCGGGGCAACACGGCGCAACGGGCACCGGTGCGTCGCGGGACGGGCGCCCATCCGCTGCCGGGTGGGCGCCCGTTCCGGCCGCGCGCCGGTCAGCAGCTGCGCAGCTCCGGGCTCTGGTTGCGGATCTGGTTGTGCAGCGAGGTGAACTCGCGGTACGCCGCGCTGTCCTCGGAGCCGGGCCGGAAGGCGCCGACGCGGTGGCAGTTGACGAAGGCGAGCTTCACGCCGAAGTGCTCCTCCAGGCTGCCGCGGATGGCGTTGCTGGCCAGGGCGCGCAGCAGCTGGGCCCGCTGCTCGTCGCTGGGGGTGGTGTTGTCGGTGGTGAACTCGGCCTCGCCGTCGGAGAGTTCGGTGCTGAGTCCGGCGACGACCTGGTAGGCGTACGGGAGCGAGGCGCGGACGGTGTCGAGGAAGTCGGCCTGGTCGACGCGGCCGTCGCGGGCCTGGTCGAGCAGGGCGGGGGAGACGTCGAGCGACATGGGGGTCCTCTTTCGCGGGGGCGCGCCCGGGGCGCGCACGGGGAAATGGTTAACGAAGATGAAAACCATGTGCGCTAAGGACTGTCCTGGACGCCCCGACGCCCTGTCAAGTACCGCCCCCCGAAGGGCTGACGTCCGGTGCCGCCGGGGCCGGCCGCACCTTGATGACGAACACCGCGATGACGACGGCCAGCGCCGCGAAGACCAGGCCCATCTGGAAGGCGCTGGTGATGCCGTGCACCAGGACGTTCGAGGAGTACGGCGCCGGGAGCGTGCCGGTCGCCCTGAGCCGGAGGGCCTGCTGCGGGGTGGCCTCCCGCAGGAACGCCCCGACCTGCTGCCGGGCCTCGTTGCGGCTGGCGGTGCCGTACACCGTGACCAGGATCGACAGGCCGAGCGAACCGCCCACCTGCTGCATGGCGTTGAGGCTGCCGGTGGCCGCCCCGGTCTCGTGCGGGGCCACGTGCGAGACGACGGTGAGCATCGCCGGGACGAAGATCGAGCCCATCCCGAAGCCGAACAGCAGCGTCGGTCCGAGGATCCCGCCGACGTAGGTGCTGTGGATGTCGATCCGGGTCGCCCAGAACACCCCGCTGAGGACCAGCACCGACCCGGCGACCAGGAACGGCTTCGGGCCCCACCGGATCTGGTTGCGCGCCGCGAACTGGGCGGCGCCGACGATGGCCACGCTGATCGGCAGGAAGGCGAACCCGGCCCGCAGCGGGCTGAATCCGAGGATCTCCTGCACGAACAGGGTGATGAAGAAGAAGATGCTGAACATCGTCGCGGCCACGCACAGCATCAGCCCGTACGCACCGGAGCGGTTGCGGTCGCGCAGCAGGTGCAGCGGGGTGATCGGCTGCGGGACCCGCCGCTCGTTGACGACGAACGCGGACAGCAGCACCACCGCGAGGGCGAAGGAGGTGAGGGTGACGGCGTCCGTCCAGCCGTGGTCGGAGGCCCGGATGAAGCCGTACACCAGGGAGACCATGCCCGCCGTGGCGGTGAAGGCGCCGGGCAGGTCGAAGCGCCCGGGGTGGCGTTCCGACTCGTTGATGTAGAGCGGCGCCAGCAGCGCGATCGCGATGCCGATCGGCACATTGACGAACAGCACCCACCGCCAGGACAGCCAGGAGGTCAGCATGCCGCCCAGCAGCAGGCCCACTGCCCCGCCCGCCCCGGCGACGGCCGAGTAGACGCCGAAGGCCCGGTTGCGCTCCGGGCCCTCCTTGAAGTTGGTGGCGATCAGCGCCAGCGCGGTGGGCGACGCTATCGCCCCGCCCACGCCCTGCAACGCCCGGGCCGCCAGCAGCCAGGACGAGGACTGGGCGACGCCGCCGAGCAGCGAGGCGAAGCTGAACACCAGCACGCCGACGATGAACACCCGCCGGCGCCCGAGGATGTCGCCCGCGCGCCCGCCGAGGAGCAGCAGCCCGCCGAAGGTCAGCGTGTAGGCGTTGATCACCCAGGACAGGTTGGTCGTGGAGAAGCTCAGGGCCTGCTGGATGTGCGGCAGGGCGATGTTCACGATCGTGATGTCCAGGACCACCATCAGCTGGGTGGCCGCGATGACGGTGAGGGCTATCCCCGGGTGCTGGCCGCGTCGTGCGGACGCGGGAGGGGCGAGCGCCAGGGAGCGCGAGGTTGCCATGGCAGGGTCCCCCAATGGCGTGGGGTCGAACGACGATGGGTGAACGGAGTCCGTTCGCTACCACCGACCGTAGCCCCGGGGAGATAGGGAACACAACCGTTCATTACCGACAACCGTCTGTTTTCGGACGGTGGCGGGTGGTGGCGGACGGTGGCGGGTGGTGGCGCGCGGTGGCGCCGATGCGGGGTCTCCACCGCGCGGCCCTCGGGGCTCGGTCGGCGGCTACGACACCTTCGCGCCGCCCAGGACCGCGGCCGCGAACGCCGCGGTCAGCCGGTGCCATGCGCGTGCGCCACGCACCATCGTGTGGCCGCCCCGGGCCATGGGAACGGCCTCGACGACGGCCCCCGCGGCAGCGGCCCGACGGGCGAACTCCCAGGCCAGGGCGGCCGAGGTGACGCGGTCCGCCCCGTCGTGCAGGACGAGCACCCGCCGGCCGTTCAACTGGCCCACCGGATCGCCGGGCGGGCACCACGGGGCCAGCGCGACCACCCCGGCCACCGAGGGGCGGCCGGCGGCGGCCAGGGCGGCCCTGGCCCCCATGGAGTGGCCGACCAGCAGCAGCGGAGCCCCCGGAGCGAGGCCCTCCAGCTCGACCAGCGCGGAGCGTGCGTCGGTCACGGGATCGGCGCGGGACCCGTTCCAGCCGCGGTGGCGGTAGCGAACGGACGCGACGACGGCACGCGGGAGGGCGCGGCGCAGGGCCCGGGCGAACAGCACCATCCGCAGGGCCGGCAGGTTCACGCGACGGGGCGGTGCGAGGCCGTCCGCGCGGCCGCCCGGCAGCAGGAGCACCCCGGCGTGGGGCACGGCAGGCCGGTGGTGGATCCGTAGGTGCTCCCAGGAGCGCGGCATGGGACCTCCCGTTCGCCGCCGAGGAGGTGTCGGTGCACCGGGTATTCGGTGCTCCGCACCGTTCCGGATGGCCCTCGGGCACCGCGGACCCGGGGAGGGAGTGCCCGGATCCAATCCGTTCGGCCACCGGGCTCCGAAGAGAGGCCGGGATGATCCGGTGGCTCGGGAGGGCGGCCGATGGCGCACCCCCGCGCCCGGCGGGCCACTACGGCCCGCGGCGCGGCCCGTACTCGACAGGAAGCCGGTGAGCGGGATGCGAGGAGAGGCAGCGGCGGAAGTGGTCGTGGTCGGCGCGGGCCTGGCCGGCCTGGCCTGCGCGCTGGACCTGACCGAGGCCGGACGGGACGTCCTGGTCGTGGAGGCCGCCGACGAGGTGGGCGGACGGATGCGCACCCACGTGGTCCGGGGCTTCCGCCTCGACCGCGGTTTCCAGGTGTTCAACACCGCCTACCCGCAGGTCAGGCGGCGACTGGAGCTGGGCGCGCTGGGGCTGCGCCCGTTCACCCCCGGGTTCCTGCTGGCCGACGCCCGGGGCGCGCGCCGGGTGGTCGATCCGACCAGGCGCCCGGGCCAGGCCGGCGACCTGCTGCCCGGCAGGCTGCTGCCGCTGCGCGACCTGGCCGCACTGGCGCTGCTGGGGGCGGGGGACGCGGCGCTGCCCGCCGCCCTGCTCAAGCGCCTGCCGGAGACCGGCACCGGCCGCGCGCTGCGCCGGGCCGGGGTGTCGGGGCGCACCGTCGACGAGGTGCTCGGCCCGTTCCTGGCCGGGGTGTTCCTGGAGGAGGGGCTGGCGACCTCCAGCCGGCTGTTCCACCTGGTGTGGCGCAGCATGCTGCGCGGGAGCCTGTGCCTGCCGCAGGACGGAATCGGGGCAGTGCCACGGCAGTTGGCGGCCCGGCTGCCGACGGCCCGACTGGTGTGCGGCACCCGGGTGGAACGGGTGACGGCGGGCGGGGTGGCGCTCGCGGGCGGCCCGGTCCTGCGGACCCGCGCGGTCGTGGTGGCGACCGGGATGGCGCAGGCCACCCGGCTGCTGCCGGGCCTGGAAGTGCCGGCGGCGCGGGCGGTGACGACCTTCTACCACGCGGCGCCGGTCAGCCCCCTGCCCGAGCCGACGCTGGTCGTGGACGCGGACCGGCAGGTGCTGAACACGGTGGTGCTGTCGGAGGTCGTCCCCGGCTGCTCACCGGACGGGCGGGCGCTGGTGTCGACCTCGGTCCTGGGAACGGACGCGGACGAGCGGGCGGCCCGGGTCCGGGCCGGTGCGCTGTACCGGGCGGACACCTCGGCCTGGGAGCAGCTGGAGGAGTACCGGATCGCCGAGGCGCTGCCGGCCGGGCCCGCGCCGCTCCGGCTCAGCCGGACCACCCGGTTCGCGCCGGGGCGCTACGTGTGCGGCGACCACCGGGCCACCGGCTCGGTGCAGGGGGCACTCGCCTCGGGCGCCCGGGCGGCCCGGGAGGTGCTGGCCGACCTGGCCGGACCGGGAACCCGGCCGGCATGAACGACCGGCGCGCATGGCGGGTCGCGGTCGACCCGGGCCTGGTCGTCCAGCGCACCTGCGACCACCTGGACGGGCTCCGGGAGGCCCCCGCCAACCCCGTCCCGGGCTGCGAGGAGTGCCTGCGCGCCGGCCGGACCTGGGTGCACCTACGGGCCTGTCTGAGCTGCGGACACGTCGGCTGCTGCGACAGCTCACCGGGGCAGCACGCCCACCACCACGCCCGCACCACCGGCGGCCACCACATCGCCCGTTCCCTCCAGCCCGGCGACGACTGGGCCTGGTGCTACACCGACGAGGTGTTCCTGCACCCCGCCCGCCCCGCCCGCCCCGACGGGCCGCCGCCGGGCGCTGCCCGCTGCGGAAGGACCGGTGGTGATCGGATCGGTGGTGATCGGTCCACCGTCGGCCCACCCCCGGAGGTGGGTCCGGGAGGGATGATCGAGGCTCGGGGCATGGGATCGATCATTGTGCTCTTCGAGCTGGAATCCGACGGGGCCATCGGGGCGGAGGGTGTCGAACCCGCCGTGTTCGCGGTGCACGCCGCCGGGGCCGATCCCGATGTTCCGGAGGACCCGCAGCCGTACACGCTGTGCGGGGTGGAGACCGGACCGATGGAGCACGCGCACTACCGGCCGGCCCGGCCCGGGGATCCCTGGTACCCGCCCGTGCTCGCCGACCGGCGGTGCCAGGAGTGCGAGCGGGCCCTGCGCACGCTGTGATCGGGGCCCGGCGACCGGGGCGCTGCGAGGGCGTGGCGGTGCGAGCTCTCAGGTGGCCAGGCCTGCCAGTACCTCGGCGCCCGGGAGCTGGGCCAGGGCCCGACCGGGGAGGATGAGCTTGCCCCGGCGTCGGCCGCTGCCGATCAGGACGGCGTCGGCTGCGGCCACCGCCTCGTCGATGAGCAGCGGCCAGGTGCCGGGCAGGCCGACGGGGGTGATGCCGCCGTACTCCATGCCGGTCAGGTCGACCGCGGTGTCCATCGGGGCGAACGACGCCTTCCGCGCGCCCAGGTGGGTGCGGACGGCCTTGTTCACGTCCACCCGGGTGGTGGCGAGGGCGAGGCAGGCAGCCAGGGTGACCTCCCCGCCGCGTTTGGCCGCGACCACCACGCAGTTCGCGGAGAGCTCCGGCGGTACCGCGTAGAACTCGCAGAACACCGCGGTGTCCGCCTTCTCGGGGTCGGTGTCCACGTACAGCACGGACTCGGCTGCGGCCCGAGCGTCCCAGTTCTCGAGGGCGTCGGCCACGGGGGCGGCGAGCTGCTCGCGGACCTCCAGCGCCGGGAGGACGGCCGTGAAGTTTCCGAAGGGAGGGTGCACCGGATCGCTCATGGGGGGACTGTAGCGCGGGCGGCGGCGGGCGCCGCCGGGTAACCCCGCCCCTGCTCCGGTCCACCGACGGCCCGGTCGAGCGCCGGGGCGGCCCGTCGGTGGCATCCTGACGGGATGCGCCAACGGGTGCCGAGATCAGCGGGTGCCGTGAACAGGGAGGATCCAGTGCGCCTGAACCGACCGTCGCCGCCCGCCGCCCCGGGCGGCTGAGGTGCCCCGTCGCGGCCGGGCCGAACCGCCCGTCCGTACCTGGTGGCAGCTGGCGCGGCTGGTGGCCCGGAGCGTGTGGGAACAGGGCCGTACGGTCGAACTGCTCCAGCGCTCGATGGCCTTCGCCGCGCTGTTCTTCGTGACCCTCGTCCCGCTGCTGATCGTCATCGCCGCCGCCTTCCCGGCGCGCGGCACCGGGATCGCCGAGTGGATCACGGACGGCCTGGGCCTGTCCGGCCAGGGCGCCGCCGCCGTGCACCGGCTCTTCGTCTCCCGGGGCCAGGTGCTCAGCACCACCACGGGTTTCGGCCTCGCCGCGCTGGCCGTCTTCGGGGTCTCGCTGATGGCCGCGATCCAAGGGGTCTACGAACGCATCTGGGAGCTCGACCGCGGGCCGTGGCACACCGTCTGGCGCCAGACCCTCGGGCTGGCCGCACTGACCGGCTACATCGTGGTCGCCGCCCTGAGCGGCACGCCGTGGCGCCACTCGGCCGTCCAGCCGACCGTCCGGATCGCCGCGACGACCATCGGCGGCATCCTGCTGTTCTGGTGGCTCCAGCGGCTGCTGCTCGCCGGACGCGTCCCGGCCAGGGACCTGCTGCCGGGCGCCGTCGCCACCATGGTGGCGCTGGCCGGGCTCCGGCTCTTCTCCCGGCTGGTCTTCGCGCCCCTGCTGGTGTCCAACGCCGTCTCCTACGGGACGGTGGGCACCGTGCTGATCGTCCAGTCCTGGCTCATCGGCGTCGGCTACACCGTGTACGCCGGCGCGCTGGCCGGCCGCGTCCTGGTCCAGGCCCGTCGCACGCCGTAGCGCGGCGCGGGACCGCCGCCTTCCCGGTCTAGTCTCAGGAAAGTTGACGCTCCTCGACTTCGGGAGGACGGCCCATGGCAGCCGTGCACGTGACCGTGTGGGACGACCGGGTCGGCGGCGACCGGCCCTCGGGGGCCCCGGGCGACGCCCCCGCCGTGTTCGTCCACACCATCTTCACCTGGGGCAGCGACCCCGCCTACGGGTTCGCCGGGCAGCGGCCCCTCGCGGTCGGCCGGCGGCTCCTCCTGATGGACCGCCGGGGCTACGGCGACAGCCCGGACACCGCGCGCAGCGACTTCGAGGTCGACGCCGGGGACATCGTGGAGGTGCTCGGCGGCCGGGACGGGGCCACGGGGCCCGGCGGTGCCCACCTGGTGGCGCACGGGAACGGCGCGGTCGCCGCGCTGATCGCCGCCGCGCGCCGACCCGACCTGGTTCGCTCCCTCGCCCTGATCCAGCCCTCCGCCTTCACCGCCGCCGCGCACCACCCGGTCGTCGCGGAACTCCTCGACCGGGTGCGCGACGCCGCCCCGGGCATCCCGGAGGGCGTCACGCCGGAGCAGTACCTGCGGGCGTCCACGGAGGGGCTGGGGATGGCGATGCCCGAGCCCACGCCGCGCCGACTGCGTGCCGTCGCCACCTCGATGGGGGAGCGGCCCGTCTGGGAGGCGGAGATCCCGCTCGCGGCGCTCCGGGGCGGGGCTCTGCCCGTCCTGGTGATCTGCGGGACGTGGGAGCACGCCCCGGCCGCGTACCGCGAGCACGTGGGGCTGCCCCTGATGGCCGTGGCCGACGCCCTCACGGCCTCCCTCGGGGGCCGGCTCCTGCGGGTTCCCGGCTACTACCCGCACACCCAGGAGCCCGCGGCCGTCAACGCCGCCCTGCGGGAGTTCCGGGGCCGCTGACGGGGTCCGGCCCGGGGGCGTGAGGGAAGGTCACCACCGGTAGCGCCGGTGCCGCCGTCGGCCGTCTGCCCGGCCTGCCCGAGGTGACGGCGAAGCCGTGGACGGCCCTTCGGGACGGCGGACCGCCGCCGACCAATCCGGGCGGCAGCCGGCTCCGAACAACGGGTGCAGACCACCGACAGGGCCGCAGGTGCGCGCCCTGGGCAGAGAGGGGCCCTCGTGACGACGGTCGACACCACCTCCGGACGGTTCCGGGTGACGCGGGGCGGGCCGCCCGGGCGGCGGGTGGCGGTGGTGGGGGCCGGTGTCGCCGGGCTCACGGCCGCGTACGAGCTGTCGCGCTCCGGGGTGGAGGTGGATCTCTTCGAGGCCGACGAGCGGCTCGGCGGCCACGCCCACACCCAGCGCGCCACCAGGCCGGACGGCAGTGAACTGGCCCTGGACACCGGCTTCCTGGTGCACAACGAGCGCACGTACCCGCACCTGGTCCGGATGTTCGCCGAACTCGGTGTCCGCACCCAGGACAGCGAGATGAGCATGTCCGTGCACTGCGACGGCTGCGGCCTGGAGTACGCCGGTGCGCGCGGGCCGGCCGGGCTGTTCGCCCGCCCCGACGCCGTGGTGCGCGGCCGGTACCTGCGGATGCTCGCCGAGGTGCCGCGCTTCCACCGGCTCGCCCGCCGGCTCCTCGCCGACCCGGCGGCGGGCGACCCGAGCCTGCGGGAGTTCCTCGCCGCCGGGCGGTTCGCGCCGTACTTCGTCAACCACTTCACGACCCCGCTGGTCTCCGCCGTGTGGTCCTGCGCCCCCGACCTGGCGGGCGACTACCCGGCCCGGTACCTGTTCGCCTTCCTCGACAACCACGGCCTGCTCGGGGTGACCGGCTCGCCGACCTGGCGCACCGTCGTCGGCGGCTCCCGCAGCTACGTCGAGCGGATCGCCGAGCGGCTCGGCGCCGTCCACCGCTCCGCCCCCGTCCGGCTGGTGCGCCGGCACCCGGACGGCGTCACCGTGGTCTCCGGGAACGGGCGCCGCACCGAGGCCGACGCCGTGGTCGTCGCCACCCACGCCGACCAGGCCCTGCAACTCCTCGCCGACCCGACCGACGCCGAACTGGAGGTCCTCGGCGCCTTCGGCTACTCGCGCAACCCCACCGTGCTGCACCGCGACCCCTCCGTGCTGCCCCGGGCCCGTTCGGCGCGCGGATCGTGGAACTACCGGATGCCGCACTGCGCCGCCCCCGCCGACCGGGTGCGGGTCAGCTACCACCTCAACCGGCTGCTGCGCCTGGACACCGCCGAGGACTACCTGGTCACCCTCAACGAGGACCGGCAGCACCCGATCCCGGAGGAACTGGTCGTCTCCCGCACCGTCTACGAGCACCCGGTGTACACCGCCCGGACCGTCGCCGCCCAGCGCCGGCTGCCCGAACTCACCACCGGCCGCACCGCGTTCGCCGGCGCCTACCACGGCTGGGGCTTCCACGAGGACGGCTGCCGCTCCGGCGTCGAGGCGGCCCGGGCCCTGTTGGGGGCGGTCGCGCCGTGAACCCCCTCCCCGGCCCCTGGGGCGCCGTGCTCTACGAGACCCGGACCACCCACGTCCGCGCCGCACCCCGACGGGTCTTCCGCCACCGCGGCTACCTCTGGCTGGTCGACCCGGACCACCTGCCGCCGATCCCGTGGCCGCTGCGCCCGCTGGCCGCCTTCCGGGCCCGCGACCACGCGGTCGACCGCACGGAACGGGACCTGACGATACGTCAGGACCTGGAACACTTCCTGGCCGGCCACGGCGTACGGCTCGGCGACGGCCGCGTCCTGATGCTGACCCAGGCCCGCTCCCTCGGGCACGTGTTCAACCCGCTGACCGTCTACTGGTGCCACGACCCGCAGGGCCGGGTGCGCTGCGCCGTCGCCGAGGTGCACAACACCTACGGCGGCCGGCACCGCTACCTGCTCCACCCGGACGCGGCCGGCCGGGCCGGGACGCCCAAGGAGTTCCACGTCTCCCCGTTCTTCCCGGTCGACGGCCACTACCGGATGTCCCTGCCCCCGCCGGGCGAGCGCCTCGACCTCACCGTCCGGCTCGACCGGCCGGACGGCCACGCGTTCACCGCCACCGTGCACGGCACCGCCCGCCCGGCCGGCCCCCGCACCCTGCTGCGGGCGGCGCTCCGGCACCCGTTCGCGACCTGGGCCGTCAGCCTGCACATCCGCTACCAGGGCATCCGGCTGTGGCTGCGCGGCCTGCCCGTCCACCCGGACCCGGCCACGGAAGAGGTGCCCACCGCATGACCAGCACCACCCCGACCCCGACGAGCACCACCCCGCCCGGCACCACTGCCCGGCCGACCCCCGTCGTCGACCCCGCCCGCTGGCCGGACGTCGTCCGGGTGCCGCACGCCCCGCTGCGCGCCGCGGTCGCCGCACGCGTGCTGCGCCGGGCCGCCTCCCGGCAGGGCATCCGGATCGAACTGCCGGGCACGAAGGACGAGTTCGAGCCAGCCACCGGAGTCCCGGTGCTGCGTCTGCACCACCCGAGGGCCTTCCTGCACCGCCTCGGCACCGGCGGCCTGATCGGCTTCGGCGAGTCCTACCAGGCCGGTGACTGGGACAGCCCCGACCCCGTCGCGCTGCTCACCGCGCTGGCCGCCGCCCCCGAAGCCCTGGTGCCCAGGGGCACCCGGTGGCTGCGCCGGTTCTACGTCCGGCGCCCGCCCCGTGCGGAGCTGTCCACCCCCGGCAACGCCCGGCGCAACATCCACCGCCACTACGACCTCTCCAACGAGCTGTTCGCGCTCTTCCTCGACCCGACCATGACCTACTCCGCCGCCCTCTTCCCCGACGCTCCCGAGGCCCCGGGCGCCCGGCCGACCGCGACCAGGGAAGGCCTGCCCGCCGCGCAGCACCGCAAGATCGACCGGCTGCTCGACCTCGCCGCCGTCGGCCCCGGCACCCGGCTGCTGGAGATCGGCACCGGCTGGGGCGAACTCGCCGTCCGCGCCGCCGCCCGCGGCGCCCGGGTGGTCAGCCTCACCCTCTCCGAGGAGCAACTCGCGCTCGCCCGCCGCCGGATCGCCGACGCCGGACAGGCCGACCGGGCCGAGGTCCGGCTCTGCGACTACCGCTCGGCCCGGGGCCGGTACGACGCCGTGGTCAGCGTGGAGATGATCGAGGCCGTCGGCCGCCCGTTCTGGCCCGAGTACTTCGCCACCCTCGACCGGGTCCTCGCCCCCGGCGGCCGGATCGCCCTCCAGGCCATCACCATGCCCCACGACCGGATGCTCGCCAGCAGCCGCACCTACACCTGGATCCTCAAGTACGTGTTCCCCGGCGGCCAGATCCCCTCGCTGCGGGCGATCACCGACACCGCCGCCCGCACCGGACTCCGGGTGGACCGCGCCGACGCGTACGGCCCGCACTACGCCGAGACCCTGCGGCTGTGGCGCGAGCGCTTCACCGAACGGTGGCCGGAGGTCGCCGCCCTCGGCTTCGACGAGGTGTTCCGCCGCACCTGGGAGCTCTACCTCGGCTACTCCGAAGCCGGCTTCCGCACCGGCTACCTGAACGTGCACCAGCTGCTGCTGACCCGCGACGGCGGCACCGTGCCGGGCCCGTACGGGGCGCGGGCGTGAACGCCGCGGCCTTCGGCCTCAACCTCGCCGTCACCGCCGGTGTCGCCCTCGCCGTCATGCTCGCCGCCTTCGTCGTCGGCCTGCGCTCCGGGCGGTACCGGGGCGTGGACGTCGCCTGGGGCCTGGCCTTCGCCGCGATCGCGCTGACCGGCCTGGCGCTGTCCGCCGGGCACGGCGACACCGGGCGCCGACTGCTGGTCACCGTCCTCGTCACGGTGTGGGGCGTACGGCTCTCCGTCCACCTGTGGTGGCGCGCCCGGGGCGCCCCCGAGGACCCGCGCTACGCCCGGATGCTCGCCCGCGCACCGGCCGGCCCGGCCCGCACCCGGTACGCGCTGCGCATCGTCTTCCTGCTCCAGGCGGCCATCGTCTGGTTCGTCTCGCTGCCCGTCCAGGCCGCCCAGTACCTGCCCGGCCCGCCCGGGGCGCTCGCCTGGGCGGGCGCGGCGGTGTGGGCGGTCGGACTCGGCTTCGAGGCCGTCGGGGACCGGCAGTTGGCACGGTTCAAGGCCGACCCCGGCAACCGGGGCCGGATCATGGACCGCGGCCTGTGGCGCTACACCCGCCACCCCAACTACTTCGGCGACGCCTGCGTCTGGTGGGGCCTCTTCCTGCTCGGCGCCGACACCCCGACCGGCTGGGCGTTCGTGCTCAGCCCGCTGCTGATGACGTACCTGCTGGCCTTCGGCAGCGGAAAGCCCATGCTGGAACGGCACTTGGGGGCCGACCGCCCCGGCTGGGCCGAGTACACCGCCCGCACCAGCGGCTTCCTCCCGCTGCCGCCGCGCCGTCGTCGGTAGCTTCCGTCGCCCGTAGTCCCCGCAGGCCATGGCCGTCGTCCGCCCCGAAATCCCGGTGCGCCCCGGCCGCCGTCGCCGGTACCGTCCCCGGGTGACCCGTCGAACCCCGCCGCGCCCGCTGAACGTCGAAGAGCTGTTCCCCGAAGTCGTGCCCCTGCGCCGCGAGGCCGTGCGGCTGCACCCGCGCGCGGGCCGGCCGGCGCCGGGGGACAGCTCGGTCGGCGGTCCGCTGCTCTGGCCGGCGGAGGAACCGTGGCGGGAGTGCCCGCGCCATCCGGGCTCGCCCATGGTCGCGGTCGTCCAGCTCCACCGCGCCGACCTGCCGGACCTGGTGCCGTTCCCGGAGGGGCGGGACCTGCTCCAGCTGCTCTGGTGCCCGCTGCGGCACGAAGGCCAGTGGGTCGTCCCGTTGCTCCACTGGCGGACCGCCGGGGAGGTGGGCGAGGTGCGGCCGACCCCGGAGGCGCCGGCCGACGCGCCGTACGGATACGTGCCGAGGCCGTGCGTCGTGCACCCGGAGCTGGTCGCCGAGTACCCGAGCTGGGACCTGTCGGACGAGCTCTGGGACGCCCTGGAACCCCGCTTCGCGCAGGTGGACCAGGAGACGGGCTGGGACTACCAGTACCACCTGTCCACCGCGCCGGGGATCAAGCTGGGCGGCTACCCGGGCTGGAGCCAGGACGCGCAGTGGCCGGACTGCCCGGGCTGCGGAACGGCGATGGACCACCTGCTCACGGTGGAGAGCACCGAGGAGCACGGCCCCGGGCAGGCCTGGACGCCGGTCGAGGACCGCGACCACCGCTGGGAGGGCGCGGGACTCAGCCTCGGCGACCTGGGCGGGGTGTACGTGTTCGAGTGCCGCACCTGCCCGGGCCGCCCGTTCACCCACCGCTACGACAGCTGAACCCGCCCCAGCTGAACCCGTGCGCGGCTGAACCCGTCCGCAGCCGAACCGGCCCGCCGGTGTCGGCGGGCCCGTCCGGTGGGCCGTCAGTCCCGGGCCACCCGCAGGGCCCAGAGCACCAGGGGCACCTGGAGCGGCACCCGGGCGACGGCCGCCGCCCGCAGCGGGGCGGGCCGGGTGCGCCAGTCGCGGGCCATCCGCACGTTCGCCGGGAGCACCGCCGTGAACAGGGCGGCCGCGGCCAGGGCCCCGGCGCGCCGGGTGCGGGGGTGGGCGACGGCCGCGCCGACGGCGAGCTCGGCCAGTCCGCTGAGGTGGGTCCAGTCCCGCGGGCGGCCCGGCAGGGCGCGCGGGACGATCGCGTCGAAGGGGCGCGGCACGGCGAAGTGCGCCACCCCGGCGCCCAGCAGGAGGCTGCTCAGCAGACGGGCGGATCGGTCGGCGGACATGCTGCTCCCGGGGAGTGCGAGTCGGTGGCGCCGCGGTCGGCCGACCGGGGTTACCGGATGG
>NZ_JBHZCY010000132.1:0-26367 GCF_042786665.1 Kitasatospora sp. NPDC059146
AAGTACGTCCAGTACGAGGCCGACTCGGGCGCACGCCCAGCCGGGCGCCCAACGCCGCGCGCTGATCTGCCAAGATCCGCCGGACAGGCCCTAGTGGACCCAGCCGGTGAAGCCCTGGCCTCCGACGCCGCGGACGGCGCGGGACCCGAGCTCGGCGGCCGGGCGGGCGGCCCGGGCACCGCCGTCGACCGCTCCGGCGACGGCCCGGACCAGCCAGGCGTTGAGCGAGAGGCCCTCCTGCCCGGCGGCCTCCTCCGCCCTGGCCTTGAGGTGGGCGGGCAGGCGCAGGTTGATCCGGGCGGTGCCGCTGTCGTCCGACTCCGGCGTCACGGACGGGGGCACCGGCAGCGCGGGTGGCACTATCGGTGGCACCACGGGCGGCGCCACCGGTGGTACCACGGGCGGCAGCGCGCCCGACGCCGCGGGCGACAGCACGCTCGGCATCGCGGGCGGCACGTCGCCGTGGAAGCCGGCGGAACCGGGCGGCGCCGTCACCACGAACTCGGGGTCGAGGCCGCGCAGTCGCACGTCCACCGAGCCCGGGGCGAGGTCACGGGTGACTTCGCCCATGGCGGCGGAGAGGGCGTTGAGCAGGGTGAGCCGCACGGCCGACTCCAGCGGGAGCGTCAGCCGGTCGGCCAGCGCCCGCGCTTCGTCCCCACCGGTGGCGGCAGCCACCGCGAGCTCGTTCCGGAGGTTTTCGACGTACGGCGTGAGGTCCATGGCTAGAGCATGGCACAGCCGTGGTGCCATGTCGAGGCGTTTTTGGCACCACTTTGGCGCCACGTCCGGTGCCACCTCCGGCCACGCCCGGCACCACCCTCGGCACCATGTCCGTCGCCACCTCCGGCGCCGCACCTGCGGCACCACGCGAACCGCCCCGCCGACGACGTCGACGGGGCGGTTGACCTGCGGGAACGTCAGCGCTGCTGCTGCCAGCCCGCCAGGTAGGAGTCGATCTCGCCGGCCAGCCGCGCCTTGCCCGCCTGCTCCAGGAAGGAGGCCTCGACCGCGTTGCGGGCCAGCGCCGCCACCCCGGTCTCGTCCAGCCCCAGCAGCCGCGCCGCCACCGCGTACTCGGTGTTGAGGTCGGTGCCGAACATCGGCGGGTCGTCGCTGTTGACGGTGACCAGCAGCCCGGCGTCCACCATCCGCTTGATCGGGTGGTCCTCGATCCGCTCCACCGCCCGGGTGGCGATGTTGGAGGTCGGGCAGACCTCCAGCGGGATGCGGTGCTCGCCCAGGTGGTCGACCAGCGCCGGATCCTTCACCGCCTGGGTGCCGTGCCCGATGCGCTCGGCGCCGAGCTCGCGGATGGCGTCCCAGACCGTCTCCGGCCCGGTGGTCTCACCGGCGTGCGGGACGGAGCGCAGCCCGGCCGCCCGGGCCCGGTCGAAGTACGGCTTGAACTGGGGCCGCGGGACGCCGATCTCCGGGCCGCCCAGGCCGAAGCTGACCAGGCCCTCGGGGGCCAGGTCGGTGGCCAGCCGGGCGGTGATCTCGGCGGCCTCCAGGCCGGCCTCGCCCGGGATGTCGAAGCACCAGCGCAGCACCACGCCGAGGTCCTTCTCGGCGCGCAGCCGGGCGTCCTCGATCGCCTCCATGAAGGCCACGTCGGGGATGCCGCGCTTGACCGAGGAGTACGGCGTAAGGGTCAGCTCGGCGTAGCGGATGTTCTGCCGGGCCATGTCCTCGGCCACGCCGTAGGTGAGCGCCCGGACGTCCTCGGCGTCGCGGACGAGGTCCACCACGCTCAGGTAGACGTCGATGAAGTGCGCGAAGTCGGTGAAGGTGAAGTA
This sequence comes from Kitasatospora sp. NPDC059146, assembly GCF_042786665.1. Lineage (NCBI taxonomy): Bacteria > Bacillati > Actinomycetota > Actinomycetes > Kitasatosporales > Streptomycetaceae > Kitasatospora > Kitasatospora sp. NPDC059146. The sequence goes on from NZ_JBHZCY010000132.1 coordinate 1,800, forward strand.
CTCGGCGAGCGCCGCCGGGTCCGTCGGCACCTTCGACTGCCCGGCGTAGCGGGAGGCCAGGTCCGCGACGATCCGCGGCGAGGCCGAGCCGACGTGGTGGACGTGCAGTTCCGCCTTGGGCATCCCGGCGATGAACGCCTCGATGCTCCGGTCGCCCGGCCCGGTCCTGCTGGGGTTGGGGCCGATCCGACTTCCGTCCGGCTGGACCACGGTGGTTCCCTCTTCTCTGCTTCTACGCGCGTACCGACTGGTGCTGGCAAGGATAGGCCCGGGCCCGGGATCACCCGCCGAGGGCCACCGCCACGGTGTGGATCAGCAGCCCGGCCAGGGCGCCCACCACCGTGCCGTTGATCCGGATGAACTGGAGGTCCCGCCCGACGTTGGCCTCGATCTTGCGCGAGGCCTCGTCGGCGTCCCAGCCCGCCACCGTCTCGGAGATCAGCGAGGTGATCTCGGTCCGGTAGGTGTCGACCAGGTACTGGGCGGCGTCCTGCAGCCAGCCGTCGACCTTGGCCTGGAGCTTGGCGTCGGTGGCCAGGCGCTCGCCGAAGCGGCGCACGCCGTCGCGGATGCGCCGGCGCAGTTCGCTGTCCTCGTCCTCGGCCGCCCCCATCACCAGGGTGCGCACGGCCGCCCAGGTGGAGTTGATCAGGTCCTGCACCTCGGGGCGCGCGAGCAGCTCGCCCTTGGCGCGCTCGACCCGGGCGATGGTCTCCGGGTCGTTCTGCAGCTCGGTGGCGAAGTCGGCGAGGAAGTTGTCGATCGCGCCGCGGGCCGGGTGCTCGGGGTCGTCCCGGATGTCGGTGACGAAGCGCAGCAGCTCCTTGTAGACCCGCTCGCCGACCTGGTGGTCGAGGAACTTCGGGGTCCAGCCCGGGGTCTTCTGGGTGACCTTGCGGACCACGTCCTCGTGGTTGTCGGTCAGCCAGCCGTGCGCCCGGACGGCGACCAGGTCCACCACCCCGTGGTGGCCGCCGTCCGCGACCACCTTGCCCAGCATCCGACCCATCGGCTCGGCCACCGAGGTCGCGGCGGCCCGCCTGGTCACCGCCTCGGCGACCACCGCCCGCACGTCGTCGTCGCGCAGCACCGCGAGCAGCCCGCGGAGCGCCGCCGAGGCCTCCTTGGTGACCCGCTCGGCGCTCCCCGGTGCGGCCAGCCACTCCCCCAGCCGGCGGCCGACGCCGAGCGCGGCCAGCCGGCCGCGCACCACGTGGCCGGCCAGGAAGTTGTCGCCGACGAACTCGCCGAGCGAGCGCCCGAAGGCGTCCTTCTTGGTCGGGATGATCGCGGTGTGCGGGATCGGCAGGCCGAAGGGGCGGCGGAACAGCGCCGTCACGGCGAACCAGTCGGCCAGCGCGCCGACCATGCCGGCCTCGGCGGCGGCCGCCACGTACCCGGCCCAGGGGCCGGCACCGGCCGCCTTCGCCCAGGTCGCCAGGGCGAAGACCAGGGTCGCGAAGGCCAGCAGGCCGGTCGCGATGGTCTTCATCCGGCGGACGCCGTGTCTCTTCTGCTCGTCGGCCGCGGTGAACCGGACCCCGGGGCCGGTCCCGCTGAAGGCTTCGTCACTCACCCCGCCAGTCTGCCCGCTGACCGGCGCGGACGGGGGCGTGCCCCGCGATCACACGCCCCCGGAACCGAAGCGCACCAGGGCCGGGCCGCCTCCGACCCGCCGCACGCCCCGCCCAGCACGCCCCCGAACCGCTCACGCCCCGCCCCGTACGCCCCCGAACCGGCCGCCTCCAGCGGCCACGCAGACGTCCGGACCGCCGACGTCCGAACCGCGATCGTCCAGGCCCACGTCCAGGCCCGCATCGGGGCTCACCCCCGCCCTCCGTTCACCGAGTTGGCGAGCCGACGCCACACCGGGTGGCGCCGCAGCCCGCGCCGCAGCTGCTCCGGGACGACGCCGCGCCACAGCTGCTGGGCGAGGTTGAGCGGCGGGACGTCCACCGGCAGCGGCTCCTCGCCCAGCAGGAACAGCCCGTCGGGCAGGCCGAGCCGGGCGTCCCGGAACGCCGGGTACCCCGCGTAGCGCCGCCGGCCGACCGCCACCACCGGCGGGTCGCCGTGCGCGGCCTCGTAGCGGATCTGGTCGCGCAGTGCCCCCGGCCGTACGGCGGCGGCGAGTTCGAGCCGCAGCCGGGCGGTGACCGGCAGCCGGTCGTACACCGCGCGGGCGCCGAAGCACTCGATCATCCGGCCGACCTCGGCGCACACCCGCCGTTGCAGCCCGTCGTCCAGCAGCAGGAAGCCGTCCTGGAGCAACCGGGGCACGTCCCAGGCGAAGCTGCGCACCCGAATGGCGTCCAACTCCTCCCCGGGATCCGCGAGTTCGGCGGCCACCTGCTGGAGGGCGGTGATCCCGCGCAGCCGGTCGAGCACCGAGGCCCGCTCGGTGGCGTTGCCCCGGTCCTCGCGCAGCACCAGGACGTAGTGGTCGTAGTCGGCGGGGACGGAGACCCGGACGGCCCGCAGGCAGGCCTCCAGGGTGAACGGCCGGTCCGAGAGGACCACGTCCGAGCCCCAGGCGTCGGCGGCCGCGACCAGCCGCTCCAGCGCCTCCTCGCCGAGCCGGTCGTCGGCGCCGAGGAAGAGCACGTACCGCCCCCGGGCCAGGTCCGCGCCGCGGTCGGTGGGGCCCGCCGGACCACCCGGGTCGGGCTGGTGGACCACCCGGAACACCCCGGGGTGCCGGGCCGCGTACTCGTCCAACAGCACCTCGCCGCCGTCCGTGGAGCCGTCGTCGACGACCACCACCTCCAGCCGCCCCGGCTCCAGGAACTGCCCGACCAGCGAGTCCAGGCACGCGGCGAGGTACGGCACGGTGTCGTGGACCGCGACCACCACGGTCACGTCGGGTACGGTCATCGGGCGGCGGGCCTCCGGGGCAGCGGCGGTTCGCCGGCGCGCTGACCGGCGGCGATGCACGGTCCAACTCGGCCGCCCGCCGGGGAGTCACCTGCCCTCCCCGGACGGGTGACGCGCACCGAACGCCCGCCCGAACCGTCAATCCCCGACCCGGACCGCTCCCCGGGACGCCCCGCCCTCAGCCGATCGCCACCTCCGCGTACATCCGCGCGATCACGTCCTCGATGGCCGGCTCCCGCACCGAGAGGTCCACCAGCGGGTACCGCGCCGCGACCGCCGCCACGATCGGCGCCGCGCTCTCCTGCGCCGGGAAGGCCAGCCACTGGCGCGGCCCCTCGACCTTCACCACCCGCGCCCCGGCCACCTCGATCGCCGGCCGGGCCTCGGCCAGGTCGACCACCAGGGTCCGCTCGCTGCGCCCGGCGGCGTGCAGCCCGTCCAGCCCGCCGTCGTGGACGACCCGGCCGTGGTCGATCACCATCACCCGGCCGCAGAGCTGCTCGATGTCGGTGAGGTCGTGGGTGGTGAGCAGCACGGTGGTGCCGCGGTCCCGGTTGACCTCGCGCAGGAACTCCCGCACCCGGCCCTTGCTGACCACGTCCAGGCCGATGGTCGGCTCGTCCAGGTAGAGCACCCGGGGGTCGTGCAGCAGGGCCGCCGCGAGGTCGCCACGCATCCGCTGGCCGAGCGAGAGCTGCCGTACGGGGGTGTCCAACAGGCCGCCCAGGTCGAGGAGTTCGACGCAGCGGCCGAGGTTCTCGCGGTACCGCGGGTCGGGGATCCGGTAGATCCGGCGGGCGAGTTCGAAGGAGTCGCGCAGCGGGAGGTCCCACCACAGGGTGGTGCGCTGCCCGAAGACGACGCCGATCCGGCGGGCCAGCGTGACCCGTTCGCGGGCCGGGTCGACCCCGGCGACGCGCAGCCGGCCGGAGCTGGGGACGAGGATGCCGGTGAGCATCTTGATGGTGGTCGACTTCCCGGCGCCGTTGGGCCCGATGTAGCCGACGCACTCGCCGGCCTCGACGGTGAAGCTGAGGCCGTCGACCGCACGCACCTCGCGCTTGACCCGGCTGAACCGGCCGGTGCGGGCCCGCACGGTGAAGGTGCGGTGGACGTCCTGGAGTTCGATCAGTGCCACGGGGGTCCTTTCGGTACGGGGGTCAGCTGCCGGTGCCGCGGTAGGCGCGCAGTCCGGCCCGCCAGGCCAGCCCGGCGGCGGCGACGCAGAGCGCGGCGGCGACCGGGGAGGCGTACTGGAAGGCGGTGGGCAGCCCGAGCGGGTCGGGCCGGTCGAGGATGCGCAGGGTGGGCAGCCAGTTGACGAAGGCCAGCGGGACGCCGAAGACCGCCCCGGCCACCAGTTCCTTGGCGAAGACCGTCGGCGGGTAGTGCAGCAGGGTCGCGCCGCCGTAGGTGAAGGAGTTCTGGATCTCCTTGGACTCGCCCCACCAGAACTGGACGGTGGCGCCGCCGACGTAGATCGCGCCGAAGATGACGCTGCCGCACACCAGCAGGACGGGCACCAGCAGCACCCGGTCCCAGGTCCAGTGCACGTCCAGGGCGGTCAGGGACCAGCCGAGCACGATCACGGCCTGGAGCGGGCGGCCGAGCCGGCGCAGGGTGAACCGCTCGGCGCACAGCTGGGAGAGCGCGGGCGCGGGGCGGACCAGCATGGTGTCCAGCGAACCGTTCATGATCCGTACGCCGAGGCCGTCGGCCGAGCCGACCAGCAGGTTGGCGATGCCGAGCGAGAAGGTCGCGGTGGCGTAGAGGAAGGCGATCTCCGGCAGGTGCCAGCCGCCGAGCTGGTCGGTGTGCCGGAACATGATCACCAGCACGACGAAGTCGAGCGAGTGGGTGACCAGGCTGGCCAGCAGGTTGAGCAGGAAGGAGGCCCGGTAGGCCATCATCGAGCGCATCCACATCCGGGCGCAGATCCACCAGGAGCGGACCGCCCAGGACGTCCGGGAGAGGAACGGCTCAGCCACCCTGCACCACCACCCGGCGGGTCGCCAGCCACTGCGCGCCCCGGCCCGCGGCCAGCAGCGCGGCCGCCCAGCCGAGCTGGAAGCCGAGCGCCCGGAGCAGCCCGGTGCCGCCCGCCCGCTCCAGGAAGACGTCGGTCGGCACCTTGACCAGGGCCGCCCAGGGCAGCACCCGGGCCAGGTCGCCGAGCCAGCCGGGGAAGAGCACGATCGGCAGCAGCATCCCGGAGAAGAACATCGAGACCACCAGGCTCACCGCGCGCACCCCCTCCGAGTCGTGCAGCCAGAAGCCGGTGATCGAGACCAGGAACCGCACGCCGAAGCTGACCAGCAGCGCGAGCAGCACCGAGAGCAGGAAGAACACCCAGGTCAGCGGCCGCTCGGGCATCCGGGTGCGGAACACCAGGGCGCCGAACAGCATCGGCACGGTGCCGCGGACCAGCGCCTGGAAGCCGGCCCGGCCGAGGTCGGTGGCCAGCCACCAGCCCTGGAAGTCGACCGGACGGTAGAGGTCGACGGCGATGTCCCCGCTGCGGAAGCGGTCCTGGATCTCGTCCTGGAAGCCCCCGCCCCAGACCGCGACGGTGACCAGCAGGCCCTGGCTGACCCAGATGTAGGTGACGGCCTGGCCCTGGTCGTAGCCGCCGAGGTTGGGGCGGGCCTGCCAGAGGGCGAGGAAGGAGGAGGCCAGGATGACCCCGAAGACGGTGTTGGTGAAGGTCCCGGCCAGGGTGGCGGCCCGGTAGGTGGAGTAGCGGCGGAAGGCGCCGCGGGCGACGGCGGCGTACAGCCCGAGGGCGGTGCCGGTATCGGGAGGCCTCGCCTCCGCGGTGGAAGCTCCGTGCATATTGTCTCCTTATCGACATTTGCGGGCGCAGACGGGCGCCGCGCGACGTCGGCGCACACCCCAGCGGCCCCGACCGACCGCCCCCGGGGGTACCGGGCCGGACGTGCGGAGCTGACGAAGTGGACGCGCTATGCGATTTGCACCTTTCACCGTACCGCCGGCCCCCACGGCCCGCACCCGGATTTCCGACGCACCCCGGGGCGCGCGCACCGCCACGCGCAACCACGCAGTTCAGACCCCCGCCGCCGCTGAACCCACGTCAAATAGCAGATAATCCCGCCATGACGTTGAGCACCCGCCGCCAGGCCAAACGGGCCGCCCGCCGCGAAGCCCGCCGCGCCCTCCCCCTCTGGCGCCGGCTCCTGCCCACCTGGCGGATCACCCTCGGCACCCTCACCGCGCTGCTGCTGCTCGCCGTCGGCGCCTTCGCCGTGCTCTACGTCATCGTCCCGGTGCCCGACCCCAACGCCCACGCCACCGCCCAGAACAACATCTACCTCTACGCCGACGGCACCACCGAGATCGCCCGCACCGGAGCCGTCAACCGCACCGACGTCACCATCGAGCAGATCCCCCTGCCGACCCAGCAGGCCGTCGTCTCCGCCGAGGACCGCACCTTCTACCAGAACCGCGGCATCGACCTGAGGGGCATGGCCCGGGCCGGCTGGAACACCCTGCTCGGCAAGGGCATGCAGGGCGGCTCCACCATCACCCAGCAGTACGTCAAGAACTACTACCTGACCCAGGACCAGACCTTCGAACGCAAGGGCCGCGAGCTCTTCATCGCCCTCAAGGTCGACCAGCAGCGCAGCAAGAACGAGATCCTCGCCGGCTACCTCAACAGCAGCTACTTCGGCCGCGGCGCCTACGGCATCCAGAGCGCCGCCCACGCCTACTACGGCGTCGACGTCTCCCAACTCACCCTCGGCCAGGGCGCCTACCTCGCCTCCCTGCTCCAGGCCCCCAGCCTCTACGACGTCCGGACCGCCACCCCCGCCAACCGCGAGAAGGCCCTCGCCCGCTGGAACTACGCCCTCGACGGCATGGTCCAACTCGGCTTCCTCACCAGCGCCGACCGCACCGCCACCACCTTCCCCGAACCCATCGACCCCCAGCCCGCCACCGGACTCGCCGGCCAGGCCGGCTACCTGGTCGGCGTCGCCGACGACTACCTCATCTCCTCCGGCACCATCGACGCCGCCACCCTCAAGGCCGGCGGCTGGCGGATCACCACCACCTTCGACAAGCCCCGCCAGGACGCCTTCGTCAAGGCCGTCCAGTCCGAGCTCACCAGCGAACTCGACCCCAAGGCCCGCCCCGCCACCGACACCGACGTCCGGGTCGCCGGCGCCTCCGTCGAACCCGCCACCGGCCGCGTCGTCGCCGTCTACGGCGGCCCCGACTACGCCAAGCAGCCCTTCAACGACGCCCTGCGCCAGGACAACCAGATCGGCTCCACCTTCAAACCCGTCGACCTCGCCGCCGGCCTGATCGCCCAGCACTCCGTCGACGGCCGCCCGATCACCACCGAGACCCGCTACGACGGCACCAGCGAACGCCCCGTCACCGGCGGCCCCACCCCGTACGCCCCGCCCAACGAGGACGACGTCGACTACGGCAACATCACCCTGCGCTACGCCATGGTCAAGTCCGTCAACTCCGTCTACGCCCAGGAGGGCGTCGACGCCGGACTCGGCCGCGTCCGGGACACCGCCGTCAAACTCGGCATCCCCGACAGCGTCCGCGGCATGGACCCGGCCAACACCTCGATGACCCTCGGCACCGCCACCCCCAGCGCCCTCGACCTGGCCGGCGCCTACGCCACCCTCGCCAACCACGGCCAGGCGCACACCCCCTGGTCCGTCCAGAAACTCGAACGGGTCAACCCCGGCGGCGCCATCGACGTCCCCAAGATGCCCGACCACAAGGCCACCGACGCCGTCGGCCGCACCGTCGCCGACTCCGTCACCGACGTCCTGCGCGACGTCGTCAGCCCCCGCGGCACCGGCGCCGCCGCCCTCGACCTGGGCCGCCCCGCCGCCGGCAAGACCGGCACCACCGACGCCAACCTCTCCGCCTGGTTCGCCGGCTACACCCCCGAACTCACCACCACCGTCGGCCTGTTCCGCGAGAACCCGAAGACCCACGCCAAGGAGCCGCTGGCCGGCACCGCGGGCCTCACCCGGGTCAACGGCGGCGCCTTCCCCACCCGGATCTGGACCGACTACATGACCGCCGCCCTGAACGGCACCCCCACCCAGCAGTTCGACCTGCAGACCGGCCGCGGCGACCAGGGGCCCGACACCTGGACCCCCACCGCCGTGCCCAGCACCAGCACCTCCCCCACCAGCACCCCCAGCACCGCCCCCACCGGCGCGCCCGCACCCACCGCCCCCAGCCACGCCCCCAGCGCCCCCGCCGCCACCGAGCAGCCCGGCCCCGACGCCCCCAGCCCGCAGAACCCCCAGCCCACCCCCAGCCAGGAACAGCCCACCCCCAGCACCCGGCCCACCCCGACCCGGCCCGCCCGCCCCAGCAACCCGCCCACCGCCACCACCGGGCCCACCGGAACGGCCACCGCCCCGGCCCAGTGAGCGACCGGGCGACACCGCGCCCCGCCCCCGCCAGGGCCCGCCTTCGAACGCCCGCTACGCCACCAACTCCCGCTCCAGCGGCGTACGGAAGCGCGGCGTCACCCGCACCTCCCCCAGCCACCCCGCCAACCGCCCCGCCTCCGCCGCGACCGCCCGCTCCGCCTCCGCCCCCACGTCCCGGAACAGCCGCCACACCACCTCACCGTCCGCCCGCTGCGCCCAGCCGCCGACCACCTCGCCGCACCACCACACCGTCGGCCCCGCGTTCCCCGCCCGGTCGAACAGCGCCGGCACGTCCCCCGGCCGCAGGTACCAGTCCCGCCCCCGCCACCCCATCACCGCCGGATCCAGCGCCGGCAACAGCGCCGCCCACGGCTCCGGGGCCGCCACCGGCCCCTCGTCCCCCGGCAGCACCACGGCCGCCGCACCGCCCGCCAGCGCCACCGCCCGCGCGTCCACGTCCGCCAGCGCCCGCCGGACGTCCCCCAGCGTCCAGCCCGTCCACCACTTCACGTCCTCGACCGCGGCCGGCCCGTACGCCGCCAGCCAGCGCCGCACCACCTCCGCCTTCGCCTCCCGCACCGGCACGTCCGGCCACTGCGGCACCAGCGCCCACGGATAGCTGCTGCTCAACCAGGACCCGCGCGGACGGCACCGGCGCACGTGCCCGTCCGAGGCCAGCAGCCGCAGCAGCCGACTGCCCACGCTCTGCTTCGCCTCGTACGCCTTGCCCGCCGACATCAGCATCGTCTCCCGCAACTGCGGGACGTCGTCGCCGAGTTCCTTGGTCGTCGCCTCGCCGCGCACGGCCAGCGCGGCCAGCACCGCACGCTCCGCCTCCGCCAGCCGGGCCTCGTCCCAGCCCTCGGCGTGATCGCGCAGGTGCTTGAGCAGCCCCGCCCGCTCCTTCGCCGCGATCGCCCGCGCCGCCCCCGAACTCACGTACGGGGCCAGGCCCTCCGTCACCGCGAAGATCGTCCGCCGCATCGACAGCAGCTTCACCAGCGAGACGTCCTCGTACAGCGCCCGGTCCACCTCCGCCACCGAGGGCTCCGCCAGCCGCGCGCACGCGGACAGGTACACCGTCGCCGCGTCCGTGGCGTGCAGCCCGACCACCGCGTCCGCCACGTCCTCCACCCGCGCCGCCCGCACCGACGGCGCCAACAACTGCCGCCGCCCCAACCGGGCCCGCCGCTCCACCTCACCGATCACCGGGACGCTCATGCCCGGACCCTAGCGGCTGCCACCGACAGAACCGAGGTGCTCCGCCGCGGACCCGGCCAACTCCGCGAACTCCGCGAGCAGCGGCGACGTCCGCCCCGCCGCCCAGGCCACGCACACCCGGTGCGGCGCGAGGTCCGACACCGGCACGTGCACCACGTCCGCACGGGTGTAGAAGGCGGCCATCGACAACGGCAGCACCACCATCCCCTCCCCCGCCGCCACGTACTCCAGCTTCTCCTCCACCGTGTCCACCCGCGGCCGCGACCGCTCCGGCCGCCGCCCGGACACCCCCGGCAGATCCCGCCACTCCGGCACGAAGTCCGGATCCTGCAGCAGCAGCTCACCACCCAACTCGGCCATCACGACCGACACTTCACCCGCCAACCGGTGCCCCGCCGGCAACACCGCCACCCGCGGCTCGGCGAACAGCGGACGCAGCACCAGACCCTGCCGGTCCACCGGCAACCGCACGCAGGAGACGTCCACCCGGCCGTCCAGCACCATCCGCGCCTGATCGGCCCAGGAGGTCCGCACCACCTCCACCGCCAGCCCCGGATGCCGCCCGCGCAGCCCCCGCACCGCCGCCGTCACCGCCACCCCCGGCATGAACCCCACCACGAACCGCGCCGGACCCTCCCCCGACCCCTCCCCCGACCGCCCCACCCGGCGCCGCAACGCCTCCGCCGCCGCCAGCAACGGCGGCGCGTCCTCCAACAACTGCCGCCCCGCGTCCGTCAGTTCGGTCGACCGCCGGTCACGCCGGAACAACTGCGCACCGAACTCCGCCTCCAACGACCGGATCTGCCGCGACAGCACCGGCTGCGCGATGTGCAACTCCACCGCCGCCCGACCGAAGTGCAACTCCCTTGCCACCGCGACGAAATACCGCAGCTTCCGCAGATCGACGTCCACCGCCACCGCCACCCCGCTCACCACTCCCCGCTGATACCCCGAGGGTATGACAGCCGACCGAACAGGTCTTGGACGCCACCACCCCGCCCGGAGCACCATCGACCCAAGCCCCCCGCCCCACCACGAAAGGCACGACCATGCCCCTCAAGGAACAGCACGTCGTCGTCCTCGGCGGCACCTCCGGCATCGGCCTCGCCACCGCCGCCCTCGCCGCCGAACGCGGCGCCCGCGTCACCGTCGTCTCCAGCCGGCCCGACAGCGCCCACCGCGCCCTCGCCACCCTGCCCACCGGCACCGCCGCCGAGACCGCCGACCTCACCGACACCCACCAGGTCAGCGCCCTCTTCGACCGCCTCGGCCCGCTCGACCACCTGGTCTACACCGCAGGCGACCCGCTGGCCCTGATGACCGTCGACGCCATGGACCTCGACGCCGCCCGCGCCCTCTTCACCCTGCGCTACTTCGGCGCCCTCGACGCCGTCCGCGCCGCCACCCCGCAGCTGCGCCCCGGCGGCTCGATCACCCTCACCTCCGGCACCGCCGGCCTGCGCCCGGTGCCGGGCTGGAGCGTCCCCGCGAGCATCTGCGGCGCGGTCGAAGCCCTCGTCCGGGCGCTGGCCGTGGAACTCGCCCCGATCCGGGTCAACGCCGTCCGGGCCGGGATGATCCGCACCCCGCTCTGGTCCGGCCTCCCCGAGACCGACCGCGAGCAGCTGTACGCCCGGACCGCCGCCGCCCTCCCCCTCCGCCGGATCGGCGACCCCGAGGACACCGCCGAGGCCTACGCGTACCTGATGGAACAGCGCTTCGCCACCGGCACCGTCCTCACCGTCGACGGCGGCGGCCTGCTCGCGTAGGGCACCCGGCCAGCAGGGCGGCCCGATCAGAGGTACAGCCCGGTCGACCCCTCCGTGTCCCCGAAGCGCGACGCCGCCACCGCGTGCAGGTCCCGCTCGCGCAGCAGCACGTAGGTGGCGCCGCGGACCTCCACCTCCAGCTTGTCCTCCGGGTCGTACAGCACGCGGTCGCCGGGCTCCACCGCGCGCACGCTCTGACCCACCGCCACCGCCTCCGCCCAGGTGCAGCGCTTGGACAGCTCCGCGGTCGCCGGGATCAGGATGCCGCCGGTCGAGCGGCGCTCGCCCTCGCTGCCCTCGATGCGCACCAGCACGCGGTCGTGCAGCATCCGGATCGGCAGCTTCTCGCCCAGCCGGTCGTGCCGCACCTCGTCGTGCCCGTGGTCGGAATGGGTCGGTTCGTCGTTCGTACTCACGGTCCCGAAGGTACCGCCCCCGGGCGTGGCGCGTGACGCTGGCCCGGCATGCGGAAGGGCCGGGCCGCCCATCGGCGTCCCGGCCCCTCCGGACGTCCTGCCCGATCCGGTGCCCGGCCCTCTGCTCAGTCCTCGCGGCGCTTGCGCGAGGAGGACAGCAGCACCACCAGGCCGAGGCCGACCAGCGCGACCGGGACGATCCGCTCCTTGCGCGGCTGCCCCTTCTCGTCCACGAACTGCGCCTTGACCTTCTCCACCAGGCCGTTCGCGGCCACGTACGCCCGGGCCGTCTTCTCCTCGACGGTGGCCATCGCCTTCGCCTTGACCTGCGCGGAGATGGTGCTCGGGTGGATCCGCACGGCCAGCTCGTCCAGGTTCGACGCCAGCCGGTCACGGGTGCGCTCGATGTCCGCCTCGATCTGCGCAGCCGTCCGCGCCGGCTTGTCCTGCGTGCTCGCGTCGCCCACTCGGGCCACCCCATTCACTTGCCGATGTAGTCCTGTCGTCCTCTGCGACCAACCCAGTTTGTCAGCTGCCACGCACGGGCGCGCGGCCCCACCCACCAACGGAGGTAAGTTTGCCGTGGTACGACCGTCCGTCCCAGCCTCCAGGAGAGTACGACCGTGACTGAGCGTCTCCAGCCCGGCGACACCGCACCCGCATTCAGCCTGTCCGACGCCGACGGCAACCAGGTCTCGCTCGCCGACCACCTGGGCCGCAAGGTCATCGTCTACTTCTACCCGAAGGCGCTCACCCCCGGCTGCACCAAGCAGGCCTGCGACTTCACCGACAACCTGGCGGTCCTCTCGGGCGCCGGCTACGACGTCATCGGCATCTCCCCGGACCAGCCGGAGAAGCTCGGCCAGTTCCGCGAGAAGGAGGACCTCAAGGTCACCCTGCTCTCCGACCCGGACAACAAGGTCCTGGAGGCCTACGCCGCCTACGGCGAGAAGCAGAACTACGGCCGCACCTACCAGGGCGTGATCCGCTCCACGATCGTCGTGGACGAGCAGGGCAAGGTCGAGCGCGCCCTCTACAACGTCAAGGCCACCGGCCACGTCGCCAAGCTGCTGCGCGACCTCAAGGTCGAGGCCTGAGCCTCCCGCACGAGAACGAAGCGGTGGCGGCCCACCCCCCGACCGGGTGTGCCGCCACCGCCGTTCCTCACCTCGGGTGACTGCCGTCAGCCGTCAGCCGTGAGCCGTCGGGCTCAGCAGGCCCCGAGGTCGTTCCAGACGCCCCAGGCGCCACTGGCGGAGGGGTCGTCGCCCTTGGTCCACCACTTGTTCTGGTAGTAGTGGCCCTTCCAGGACACCTTGGTCGGCGTCGCGTAGGTGGTGCCCGCATCCCAGCCCGGGGCGGCCGTGCAGGCGCCGGAGGTCGGGGTCGCGGTCGGGGTCGGCGTACCGGTGGGCGTGCCCGTCGGGGTCCCGGTCGGGGTCGGCGTCGGAGTCGGCGTGGCCGTCCCGGTCGGCGTCGGGGTCGGGGTCGGGGTCGGCGTGCCGCCGTCCACCGCGCCCCGGGTCAGGTCGCCCTTGATCCCGTACAGCGTGCCGCCCACGTTGACCGTCCAGTTCGACGGCGTGGACACCGGCAGGTAGTAGACGAAGTCGATGTCCACCGAGGCGCCCGGCGCCAGCGACTGCCAGCCCGGCAGCTTGACCGACACCCGGTTGTAGGTGCCCTTCAACCCGCCGACGTTGCCCGGGCCCGGGTTGTCCTGCCTGATCACCTGGAGCCCGAAGCCGGACTGGTCCTTGGCGTTGCCCGGCGCCGAGTTGCTGTAGTCGAACTGGAACTCGGTGCCGCCCGGCAGGGTCACCGTCGAGTTGTTGACGATGTGCAGCTTCGGGTTGATCGGGTAGTTGGAGTCGCCCAGCGCGAAGTTGGTGAACGACACGTCGATCGGCAGGGTCTGCTGCGGCAGCGCCACCGTCGAGCGGAGCGCACCGTACGGGCTCGCCGCCTTGAACTTGTCGTACATCAGCGAGGTCAGCGTCGAACCGGGCACGTACTCGCCCTTGCCGCCGTTGGCGGTGGCGTCCCAGCGGTAGTCGCCCGCGAGCTCCCAGATCATCGTGCCGCCGGCGCCCTGGTTGACGATGTAGTCCGCCTTGGCGCCCACCGACTGCTCGTCCTCGGTGGACAGGAACACCTTCTTGGTGTCGTTCCACAGCCACGGCGCCACCAGCGAGGAGCTGTAGTTGCGGGTGTAGCTGCCCTGGAGGGCGGTGTCGGTCACGCCGTACTTGGCCAGGTAGTCGGGCAGGATGCCCTTCTCCAGGTTCTTCGCGTGCCACATCGGGTTCGACCCGGCCGGGGACTCCTTGCCCGCGTCGTCCTTGTCGTTCCAGATGTTGTCGATGCCGACCGCGCCGTCACCGCAGGAGGTCAGGCCCGAACCGGCCGGGCAACTGGTCGCGGAGGCGGTGCCCCAGAGGCCGTTGGTGCCGCCCTGGACGTTCTTGAAGCCGCGGGTGTAGTACGGCAGGCCGACGTTGATCCGGCCGGCCGGCATCGCGCCGCGGAAGTAGTGGTACGACCAGTCCGCGTTCAGGTAGCCGATGCCGCCGTACTGGCCGGTGCCGTACACGTTGGCGGCGGCCAACTCGCCGTCCTTGCCGTCGTCGTAGAGCGAGGCGTTCGGGCCGACGTACTTGTTCCAGGCGCCGTGCAGGTCGTACGACATGATGTTGACGTAGTCCAGGTACTGGGCGACCTGGAAGGTCTCCATGCCGCGCAGCAGGTACCCGGAGGACGGCGCCGCGACCGACAGCAGGTAGTGCTTGCCGTCGGCGGCACCCGCCTTGTCCAGGTTCTCCCGCAGGGACTTCATCAGCGCCGCGTAGCCCTTGGCCAGCGAACCGCGCTTGGCGTTGGCGAGCTGCCAGTCCAGCGGGTTGCCGGCGTCCTTCATCGAGGTCGGGTACTCGTAGTCGATGTCGACGCCGTTGAAGCCGTACTTACGGATGAAGTCGACGGAGGAGGCGGCGAAGGTGTCGATCCCGGCCTGGTTGACGCTGCCGTCCGGGTTCACCGTCATCGAGTAGAAGCCGCCGGAGTTCACCCGCTTGCCGTCGTCCCCGAAGTAGCCGCCGGTCTCGGTCCAACCGCCGACCGAGATCAGGGTCTTGACGTTCGGGTACTGCTTCTTGAACTTCGTCAGCAGGTTGAAGTGGCCCTTGTACGGCAGCGTCGGGTCCAGCTCCGCCCCCGGCACCCCCGGGAAGGAGATCCCGGTGGCCTCGTTGGTCGGGCCGTCCGTGCCGACCGACAGCTTGTTGTCGCCGCCGACGTGCCCGAAGGCGTAGTTGAGGTGGGTGACCTTGTCCCAGGGGATGTCGCTCACCAGGTAGGGCTGGTCGCCGTTCTTGCCGGTGCGCCAGCCGGTGAAGTACCCGATGATGCGGCGCTGGTGGTCCGCGCCCATCTTCTCGCGCCCGCTCGTGTCGTAGACCGAGCAGTACGGGACGTCCACTCCGGGCGTCTGGTACAGCCCGTCCGGCCGACAGGCCGCGTTGTCGACGGCCGCCGACGCCTGCGAGGGCGCCGCACCCAGCGTCGCCATCAACAGCCCCGCCAGCGAGACTGCCGCCAACGACGCCACGCCCGCCCGGGCACTCTTGCGGCGGATCACAGCGGTGGGACGCCGCTCCGCCGTACTACGGATCAACACTCGGTCCTCCAGGAGAGAGTGTCGGCGCGTACCTGTGGGGGAGCACGCACGTGGGGGATTCCAATTGGCGCAGAAGCTATGTGGTCTGAACCACATAGGTCAATAGGTCTGTACCAATTGGTAATCAACAACCAAACATCACAGGTCGGAACCCCTCGACAAACCGGTCACCCCTGGCCGAAACCCGCCCGGTCGGGAGTCCGGCCCACCACCCGCCACCCATCCTGCCCGAACTGCCACCCCATCGGCAGCGGCGACCGTCCGCGGCGGCGCCACGAGCCCGCGGCGCCACCGCGAATCGCGGTGTTGCCACCGGAGCCGAAGCTCTAGACTGAGAGCCTTGCGGCCTTGGCGTAACCGGCAGCCGCGCGGGTTTTAGGTGCCCGTGGGAGAAATCTCGTGAGGGTTCGAGTCCCTCAGGCCGCACTAGCCTAAGAATCGAAGGCCTGCCCCGGATCATCCCGGGGCGGGCCTTCGGTGTTCAGCGGACGGTGCGTCAGCCGATGAGGTCCTTGACCACCGGGGCGAGGCCGCGGAAGGCCTTCCCGCGGTGGCTGATGGCGTTCTTCTCGTCCGCCGTCAGTTCCGCGCAGGTGCGGGTCTCGCCGAGGGGCTGGAGGATCGGGTCGTAGCCGAAGCCGCCGTCGCCCGCCGGGGTGGTGCGCAGGGTGCCGAGGAGGCGGCCCTCGACGACGCGCTCGGTGCCGTCGGGCAGGGCGAGGGCGGCGGCGCAGAAGAAGTGGGCGCCGCGGTGGGGTTCGGCGATGTCGGAGAGCTGGGCGAGCAGCAGGTTCAGGTTGGCGAGGTCGTCGCCGTGCTTGCCGGCCCAGCGGGCGGAGAAGATGCCGGGCGCGCCGTTGAGGACGTCCACGCAGAGGCCGGAGTCGTCGGCGACGGCGGGCAGTCCGGTGGCGCGGGCGAGGGCGTGGGCCTTGAGGAGGGCGTTCTCGGCGAAGGTGACGCCGGTCTCGGGGACGTCCGGGATCTCGGGGTAGGCGTCGGCGCCGACGAGTTCGACGTCCAGGCCGGCGTCGGCGAGGATGGCGCGCAGCTCGGCGACCTTGTGCTGGTTGCGGGTGGCGAGGATCAGGCGGGTGGACATATCGCCCACCCTATCGAGATCCGGCGGAGGGTCAGCCGGTGCAGACCGAGGTGAGGTTGCCGGCCGCGTCGCCGAGCGGCTTGAGGTCGGGGGCCTGGTTCCGGTCGACGGCCTGCTGGACCTTGTCGGCCTGCGTCTTGAGGTCGGTGACGGCCTTGGCGACGTCGGTGTTCTTGGAGTTCTTGCCGATCTGGTCGAGGTCGCCCTTGAGCTTCTGGAGCGCCTTGCCGGCGGCGGCCGAGTCGTTGCTGGAGTTGTCGTAGGCCTTGGTGAGGTCGGCGAGGTCGCCGGTGACCTTGACGGCGGTGTTGCCGCAGTCGATGGCCTTCTGGGCGGCGGAGCAACTCACCATGCTGAGCGGGAGGATCGCGATCAGTGCGGCCACGGCGAGGGCGGCGGGGCGGGCGATGCTCGACGAGGCCATCCGGTCCTCCTGGGGCGCGGGTTCCGTGGGGAGGACTCGCGCGGACGGGGCGCGGTTCCCGCAGCGGGGTGCTGCGGGAACCGTACGGGCTGCGGGCCGCGCGTGTACAGCGGGCCGGGCCCGGTTCAGCCCGAAGAGTTCTGCCCCGGGGGGTGGTTCAGCCTTCGAGGGCCTTGCGCTGGATCTGGTCGAGTTCGGCGCAGCCGAGGGTGCCGAGGTCGAGCAGCCGGTCGAGCAGGGCGCGGTCGAAGGGGGCGCCTTCGGCGGTGCCCTGGACCTCGACGAAGCGGCCGTCGGAGGTGCAGACGATGTTCATGTCGGTCTCGGCGCGGACGTCCTCCTCGTACTGGAGGTCGAGCATGGGGACGCCGTCGATGATGCCGACGCTGACGGCGCTGACGCCGCCGGTGATGGGCTGTCCCTTGGCGCGCAGGAGCTTGCGGTCGCGGGCCCAGGAGACGGCGTCGACGAGGGCGACGTAGGCGCCGGTGATGGCGGCGGTGCGGGTGCCGCCGTCGGCCTGGAGGACGTCGCAGTCGAGGACGATGGTGTTCTCGGCGAGGGCGCGGTGGTCGATGACGGCGCGCAGCGAGCGGCCGATGAGCCGGCTGATCTCGTGGGTGCGGCCGCCGATGCGGCCCTTGACGGATTCGCGGTCGCCGCGGGTGTTGGTGGCGCGCGGGAGCATGGAGTACTCGGCGGTGACCCAGCCTTCGCCGCTGCCCTTGCGCCAGCGCGGGACGCCCTCGGTGACGCTGGCGGTGCACAGCACCTTGGTGTCGCCGTAGGAGACGAGGACGGAGCCTTCGGCGTGCTTGCTCCAGCCCCGTTCGATGGTGATGGGGCGGAGCTGGTCGGGGGTGCGGCCGTCGATACGTGACATAGCCACTGAGCGTAGCCGTTCCGATCGCCGGTTCCGGATGTGCCTCGGCCCGCCGTCCCCCTGAGCGGGTCGGCGGGCCGTGGGTGGTGGAGCGGTGGTGTGCGAGCCCGGGTGGCTCAGCTCACATCATGTCCTCGATGTCGGCGGCGATCGGGTCGGCGTCGGTGCCGATGACGACCTGGATCGCGGTGCCCATCTTGACGACGCCGTGGGCGCCGGCGGCCTTGAGGGCGGCCTCGTCGACGAGGGAGGCGTCCTTGACCTCGGTGCGCAGGCGGGTGATGCAGCCTTCGACCTCTTCGATGTTGTCGATGCCGCCGAGACCGGCGACGATCTTCTCAGCCTTGCTGGCCATGTGGTTTCTCCCTCTGTCTCGGCCTTCGGCGGCTCTGCCGGGTGCCGTCCTGCGCTGTGCTGGGGTTCGGTCCTCGACCGTCGGGTGGTGAGGTCCGTGCCGGTGGCTGACGCGGGTTCAGCTGGGGCCGCGCTGCCGGGCAGCGCGACCAGCATGACCCGAGCAGGTCCGGTCTGCCACGTTAGTCCACTTTTGGCCCATTCCGGCGCGCAGGCTCCGGGCCGCCACCCGAGGATGACGATCAGCGGGGCTCGCGTCCCGGCGTCCGGCCTGCGTCCCAAAGTGGTCTACACCAATATATGTGTACTCCGATGAACGCAGGAAGGACCCCGGGTGTTCCTGACCCCCGCCCGAGGGTCCCGCAGGGGCCCACCGGTCGGCAACCGCGCTCGGAGGGCGAAGGATGAGTTCGGCAGGCGCCACGGCCCCGCAGAACCTGTGGTGGCACACCTTCTACGGCGGCCTCCAGAAGATGGGCCGCTCCCTCCAGCTCCCGGTCGCGGTGCTGCCCGCGGCGGGCATCCTCAACCGGCTCGGCCAGCCGGACGTGTTCGGCAAGGACGGACTGGGCTGGAACAACGTCGCCAAGGTCTTCGCGGCGGCCGGCGGCGCGCTGCTCGACTCCTCGCTCGGCCTGCCGCTGCTGTTCTGCATCGGCGTGGCGATCGGCATGGCCAAGAAGGCGGACGGTTCGACGGCGCTGGCGGCCGTGGTCGGCTTCCTCGTCTACTACAAGGTGCTGCACGCGTTCCCGGAGCACTGCAAGGCCGGGACGGTCCAGATCCCCGACGCGTGGACCGCCCAGTGCGTCGACTACGGCTCGGCCAAGGTGGCGGCCGCGACGTACCAGAACCCGGGGGTGCTGGGCGGCATCCTGATCGGCCTGATGTCGGCCTGGCTGTGGGTCCGGTTCCACCGCGTCAGACTGGTCGACTGGCTGGGCTTCTTCAACGGCCGCCGCCTCGTTCCGATGATCACCGCCGTGGTCGGCCTGGCCACCGCCTGCGTCGCCCTGTGGGTCTGGCCCCCGATCGGCCGCGGCCTCAACGACTTCTCGCAGAACCTCGCCGATCTCGGCGCGGGCGGCGCGGGCATCTTCGGCCTGTTCAACCGCGCGCTGCTGCTGATCGGTATGCACCAGCTGCTGAACACCTTCGTCTGGTTCCAGTTCGGCGAGTTCACGAAGGCCGACGGCAGCATCGTGCACGGCGACATCCCGCGTTTCCTCGCGGGGGACCCGACGGCGGGGCAGTTCCAGTCCGGATTCTTCCCGATCATGATGTTCGCGCTGCCCGCCGCGGCACTCGCGATCGCGCACTCGGCCAAGCCGCACCGCCGCAAGGAGATCTACGGCCTGATGCTCTCGGTCGGCCTGACCTCCTTCGTCACCGGCGTCACCGAGCCGATCGAGTACTCCTTCGCCTACATCGCCCCGGCCCTGTACGGCCTGCACGCGCTGCTGACCGGCGCCTCGATGGCGGTCACCTGGGGACTGGGGGTGCACGACGGCTTCAGCTTCTCGGCCGGCCTGATCGACTACGTGATCAACTGGGGGCTCGCCACCAAACCGTGGCTGATCATCGTCATCGGGCTCTGCTTCGCCGCGGTGTACTACGCGCTCTTCCGGTTCATCATCGTCAGATTCGATCTGAAAACACCGGGGCGCGAGGACGAGGACGAGGTCGAGGACGTCACCAAGGCCTGATTCCCCGACCGTACGGAACGAATTCCCGGAGAACCTCCGGCAAAGGCCCTCGGACCCACCGGCCCGGGGGCCTTCGGCATTTCACCGAAGGACGGAATTCCCTACCCGGGAGTCACCGAAAGGGTAATTCGGTCGCGATCCGGCCGGCCGGACGGCCGTCGGGACGGGTGCCGACAGCGGTCAGAACGGGTGCCGGCGGCGGTCGGGACGGGTGCCGACCGCCGTCGGAGGGCGCCCCACCGGGCACGTCCGCGACCCTCCGGTCACTCTCGGCAGCCGTCGCGCACGCCCGGGAGCGGCCGGATCGCCCGGACCCGGCCCCGACGGTGGCCGCCGGACCCGCCACGACCCGGGCGCCGCAAGGGCCCGGCGCTTTTTGTTGCGCAAATAGCCAAAATCACAATCGCGACTGAAATCATGATCAACGCTCCGGATCCAGGTTTCGATTTCATAGCGCTTCTCGACAACCCCGCTATCCGGGCTTCCCCGAGTTCTCCACCCGTGCTACAAAACTGGTCTACACCACGTGTGGTGTAGACCAGTTCGCGGTTCGGCCCCCGTGCCTTCCCCCCGACCGACCCGCCATGCCGTTAGGAACCCACCCCCATGAGTCAGTCTGCGCAGGCACCGGCGCCCGCCAAGGCTCCGGCGCCGATCAAGAAGTTCGGCAATGCCGTCCTCCCCGGTCTCCAGAAGGTCGGTCGCAGCCTCCAGCTGCCGATCGCCGTGCTGCCGGCGGCCGGTCTGCTGGCGCGTCTGGGCCAGCCCGACGTCCATGAGAAGTGGCACTTCCCCGCGAAGCTCGTCGAGGTCTTCGGCGCTGCGGGTACCGCCATCACCGGTGCGCTGCCGCTGCTGTTCTGCGTCGGCATCGCGATCGGCTACGCCAAGAAGGCGGACGGCTCCACGGCGCTGGCGGCGCTGGTCGGTTACCTCGCGTTCAAGAACGTGCTGACCGCCTTCCCGGCGGACGGCACCGTCACCGCCGCCCTCCCCGCGGGCAAGCCGCAGGACCCGGGCGTCCTCGGCGGCATCGTGGTCGGTCTGCTCGCGGCCATCCTGTGGCAGCGGTTCCACCGCACCAAGCTGGTCGACTGGCTGGGCTTCTTCAACGGCCGCCGCCTCGTCCCGATCATCATGGCCTTCGTCGGCACCGGCCTGGGCGTCCTGTTCGGCCTCGGCTGGCAGCCCGTCGGCGACGCGATCTCGCACGTCAACAACAGCCTGGTGGGTGCGGGCGCGGTCGGCGCCGGCATCTTCGGCCTGGTCAACCGCGCGCTGATCCCGATCGGCATGCACCAGTTCGTCAACACCTACGCCTGGTTCCAGACCGGTGACTTCACCAAGCCGGACGGCACCGTCGTGCACGGCGACATCAACCGCTTCCTGGCGGGCGACCCGACGGCCGGCCAGTTCCAGGCGGGCTTCTTCCCGATCATGATGTTCGCGCTGCCCGCCGCCGCCCTCGCGATCGCCCACTGCGCCCGCCCCGAGCGCCGCAAGGCCGTCATGGGCATGATGATCTCGATCGCGCTGACCAGCTTCGTCACCGGCGTGACCGAGCCGATCGAGTTCACCTTCCTCTTCATCGCCCCGGTCCTGTACGCGATCCACGCGGTGCTGACCGCCGTCTCGATGGCCGTCACCTGGGGCCTCGGCGTCCACCACGGATTCAGCTTCTCGGCCGGTCTGATCGACTACACGATCAACTTCAGCCTGGCCAAGAACCCGCTGCTGATCATCCCGATCGGCCTGGTCTTCGCGGCGATCTACTACTTCACGTTCCGCTTCGCGATCACCAAGTTCAACCTCAAGACCCCCGGTCGCGAGGACGACAGCGAGATCGAGGACGTGACCAAGGCCTGACGCCGGTCCCGCCCGTTCCGAAGGCCCCGCCCCACCGCCGCTCCCCCGGCGGCCGGGCGGGGCCTTCGGCGTTCCCGGGAGGTTCCACCGTGCGGAAACGGCGGTTGACGAACCGCCGGAGGCCCTGGTCAACTGAACCGGTGAACGCCTCGTGCCCGCTGGTGACCCGCAGCCACATCGACTTCGGTCGCGTGTGGTCGGCGGCGTGTCGCGGCTGAGCCGATCCTTCGCCCCGCCGCCGCCCGGCTGAGTCCCCGCCCGGCGCCGGCCGCCCTCCTCCCCCGCCCGTCGCGGGCCTCCGCCTGCCCACGGGCCGTCACCGCGCAACCGCGCCGCGCGTGACCGCACCCCCGCACCAGTACGGGGCCGCTGTCCATGCACGGCCGCGCACCTCCGCACGAGGAAAGCCAGGCTCGCCATGCCCCGCCAGTTGCACCTCTCCGCCGCCATCGACAGTCCCGGCCACTTCGACGCCGCCCACTACGCCGGCCTCGCCCTCCTCGCCGAGCGCGCCGGCCTGGACTTCGTCACCCTCGACGACTCCTTCGCCCCCGAGCCGCGCCGCCCCGACGCGCTCGCCACCCTCGCCCGGATCGCCCCGCTGACCTCGCGGATCGGCCTGGTCCCGACCGTCACCACCACCCACACCGAGCCCTTCCACACCTCCATCTCGCTCAACACCCTGGACTGGGTGAGCGCGGGCCGGGCCGGCTGGCTGGTCGGCGTCTCCGGCACCGAGGCCGAGACCAGGGCCTTCGGCCGCCGCCCGGTCGCCCCCGAGGACGAGCTGTGGGCCGAGGCAGCCGACGCCGCCGAGGTCGCCGCCCGGCTCTGGGACAGCTGGGAGGACGACGCGGAGATCCGCGACACCGCCACCGGCCGGTTCGTCGACCGCGACAAGCTGCACTACATCGACTTCGAGGGCCGCCACTTCTCGGTCCGCGGCCCCTCCATCACCCCGCGCCCGCCGCAGGGCCGCCCGGTGGTCGTGGTGCCGGTGTCCGCCGCCGACCTCGTCCCGGACGCCACCCCCGGCGGGCGGGCCCGGGTCGCCACCGCGATCCGGTACGCCGACGTCGTCGTCCTGGACGCCCCCGACCGGGCCGCCCGGCTGACCGCCGCCACCGAACTGCGGCTGCGCTCCGGCGAACAGCTGCGCATCCTCGCCCGGCTCGACGCCGCCCTGCCCGACCGGGCCGCCGAGCAGCGGCTGCTCGCCGAACTCAGCTCCACCGGCACCGGCGTGGACGGCTTCCACCTCGTCCCCGCCGAGCCCGCGCGCGACCTGGCCGCCCTCGCCGAGCGGACCGCCCCGGCCCTGCGCGCCACCGGGCTGCTGCGCGCCGGCCACTCCGGCCGCACCCTGCGCGACCACCTCGGACTGCCCCGCCCGGCCAGCCGCTACGCCGCCGCCGCGGCCGCGGCGAGCGTCCCCACCACCGACTCCCCCGCCCTCGCCGAGGTGACCCGATGACGGACCGTCCGCTCAAGCAGATCCACCTCGCCGCCCACTTCCCCGGCGTCAACAACACCACGGTGTGGAGCGACCCGGCCTCCGGCAGCCACATCGAGTTCGACTCCTTCCGCCACCTCGCGCAGACCGCCGAACGCGGCAAGTTCGACTTCTTCTTCCTCGCCGAGGGCCTGCGACTGCGCGAGACCAACGGCCGCATCCACGACCTGGACGTGGTCGGCCGCCCCGAGTCGATCACCGTGCTGAACGCCCTGGCCGCCGTCACCGAACGGATCGGCCTGGCGGCCACGGTGAACGCCACCTTCAACGAGCCGTACGAACTCGCCCGCCGCTTCGCCTCCCTGGACCACCTCTCCGGCGGCCGGGCGGCCTGGAACGTGGTCACCTCCTCGGACGCCTTCACCGGGGAGAACTTCCGCCGCGGCGGCTACCTGGACCGGGCCGACCGCTACACCCGGGCCGCCGAATCCGTCGAACTGGCAAGGGAGTTCTGGGACACCGGGGCCGCCGGGGTGCGGCACTCCGGGCCGCAGTTCGAGGTCGAGGGCCGACTCTCCCTGCCCCGCCCGCCGCAGGGCCACCCGGTGGTCATCCAGGCCGGGGACTCCGACGAGGGCCGCGAGTTCGCCGCGTCCGCCGCCGACGTCATCTTCAGCCGCCACTCCACCCTCGCCGACGGCCAGGCCTTCCACCAGGACGTCAAACGGCGACTGGCCGCCTACGGCCGCAAGCCGGACGAGTTGAAGATCCTGCCCGCGGCCACTTTCGTCCTCGGCGACACCGACGCCGACGCGGCCGAGCGCGCCGCCGAGGTCCGCCGGGCCCAGGTCGGGCCGCAGACCACGATCAACTACCTGGAGCAGGTCTGGGGCGTCGACCTGTCCGACCACGACCCGGACGGGCCGCTGCCGGACGTCGACCCCGACCCGGACAGCGCGCTGGTCCAGGGCCGGGTCCGGATCCCGGACCCGGTGGGCACCGCCGCACGCTGGCGGGCGCTGGCCGCGGAGAAGAACCTGACCAGCCGTGAACTGGTCATCGAGGTGACCGGCCGGCAGTCCTTCATCGGCTCCCCCGCCACCGTCGCCGGGCAGATCGACCACTTCGTGCAGAACGACGCGGCCGACGGATACATCCTCGTCCCGCACCTCACCCCGGGCGGCCTGGACGAGTTCGTCGACCGGGTCGTCCCGCTGCTCCAGGAACGCGGGGTGTTCCGCACCGACTACACCGGCCCGACCCTGCGCGACCACCTCGGCCTGCCGGTACCCGGCCGACGCTAGTGTCCTGAGTCTGGAATTTCATTCATAAATATAGACTGATCCTATGGTGCGGACGGGTCGACCAAAGGTCGAGTTGGTGTTGTCGGACGAC